>CAZRNJ010000005.1:0-27813 GCA_964601385.1 uncultured Bacteroidales bacterium
TAATTAAACTTAAAGATGGCGAAAAACCAATATTGGGGCAGGTAACAATAATTCGTTAAGCCGATCTATTCGAATTAGTTGGGTTAATTCAGATTTTGCAGTTGATATTCTCTTATGCAAGAGCTAAAGTGTTCGCTGATAAAAATTGCATTTCTAAAAATTGTTGCTTCGAAACAACATTATGAATACCAGTTCCAATTAATTCATCACGTTGATCGTGTTCAAAATAATCAAATATTCCTATGATATATACATCGCTGTTAACCTGTTTTAAGCCATTTATAAATTCTATACAGCTAATATTATCAATGCATTTGTGTACATCAAAAACAACAATATCAAACTTTTTATCTTTATGAGCATCCAATGCGCGCTCAATCGTTTCAGCAACCTCCGGAATACTTCCGAACTGATTCATCTGATATAAAATATTTTTACGCATACCAAGATCATCTTCTATAATTAATATACGTTTACCTTTAAAAAAGAGCAATTCTTCAGCCGACAATTGATTAATTTTATTATAATCGGCCTGTTTAAACGAAATCTCAAACCAAAATGTTGAGCCCTCTCCTTCCTTGCTCTCTACACCAATCTCACCATTCATCAGCCGAACCAGATCTCTTGCTATGGATAATCCCAACCCGCTCCCGCCAAATATACGGTAAGTTGATTTTTCAGCTTGCCGGTATGTTTCAAAAATATTCTCCATTACTTCTTTTGACATTCCTATTCCCGTGTCTGATATTTCAAACCGTATTCTTGCTGCATTCTCTTCTTCCGATACCTTTGTTACAATTACTTTTACGCCGCCTTCAAATGTGAATTTTAATGCATTTCCTACTAGATTATTTATGATCTGACCAAGTCGTAAAGGATCTCCTAACAAATGCCTCGGCACATTTCTGCCAATATCCATACTCATCGTCAGGTTTTTTGACTGAACACGATAATGATGTGAATGCAATATATTCTTCAATTCATCCTCAAGGTTAAAATCGATCTCTTCAATCTCAATACATCCATTCTCAATCTTAGCGAAATCTATAATATCATTCACAATTCCAAGCAAAGTGGACGATGAATAGGTAATAATATCCATATATTCCTTTTGCTCAACGTCCAGTTTTGTCTTTGCAAACAATTCGGAAATACCAACAATTCCATTAATCGGATTACGTATCTCATGACTGATTTTCGCTATAAATAAACTTTTCATCCGGTTGGCAGATTCTGCTTCTTCTCTCTTTTTCTTAAGATCATTTATATGAACCGTTAATTCATCCTTCAATAAAATAAAATCGGAAGTGAGTTGATTCAATTCAATGCTTCCTGCCTCAATAACCGGATTTGCAATAGGAGAGAAACGATTACTGATATATTCGCGGATATATGCGGTAAGTGATGTGATGGGCTTTGTAATATATCCCGAAAGATAATAAGAGATCAGAACGCCTGCACCGATAATAAGTATTGTAATAATCAGATAAAACCAAATCAACTGCTGCAAATTTCGTTTCAGATTAGTCTGTATAGTTTGAATAGTATCAAGAAATAATTGATCCAGTTCAGATTGTGTTTGATTGATCATTTGTTTAATCCCTACTTCTCCCCGGATGCCGATCTCTTTATCATAATCTACCATCTGATTAAATGCTGTATTATATTTGGTCACTAATGTGAGTGCATTCATCTTGTCTGATGGCGATAAACTGCTTCGGTTTGTAATCACTGTCTTTAGCCGGTTGGTTAAAATATTCACCGAATCAATATATCGTGTACTGTTCCGGATAATATAATCTTTCTCATAACGCCTGATCTTTAACATAGTCACATAATCAACACCTTTGTATTTGTCCTCAAGCTCATGGATATAATTACGCATCTCACCCTCAAGCCCGTAATCCCTATAGCCGCGTATAAGCATCAGTTCGGCACAGATATCAAACATCGCCTGAAATTCTTTTATTTTGTTTTGCATCGAATCCAATATCACCGGTTGAATAAAATTATACGATACATTACTCTTTTTAAATAGCTCTATTGCCATATAAATCGAATCAGTGTATCGGTAATGTTCAGATTGATACTTACTCTGCCGTTTAATAAAAAAATTATCATTGGTAATTTCATTCCTGAAAAAATCTCCGATAACTTTATAATCCTGCAGTAATAACCGATACAGGTCATTGATCTGCCCTGAGATGTAATTAATCTTCCGGTAATGAGAAATGTATTTGATACATGTTGCTACAATTACCAGGTTAAATGCTATAACGATCAAAAAATTGATCAATAATCTGCTTCTGTATTTCATAATGCGGCTTTTTGCATTTATACGCAGCCATCCTTAATATTGGGTTATATGGTTTTTATTTTTACATTAAATCGTTCAAGTATTTGAATGACAATATGATCCTGTATTAAAAAAACACATTGCCAAACTGTATGAAACAAGTTCATGTCTAAATCATGTTTTATTAATGAATTGGGCTTTTTATTAAAATGAAATTCAAATAATAATTAACAAAACCGATCTTTATACCGGTAAACTGAATAGGATTTCGATTTATACTGATCGTATATGCGTAATAGTCCACTGTAAATGGATTAAACCCAAATTAAGCGATAGAAGGATTGAAAATCTGTTTATTTGCTTTAGTTGGGATAACCCCGATTTAGAATTTGTTTGAAGTATTTGAAAAATAATGAATTACAAATTCTTAATCGTTTCCGCATTTTCTAGTGCGGAATTTGGGTTAAATTATATTACCAAATGGTATAAGTTTTTTATGATGCTCCAACTCAAACAAAAAAGCCCCGCATTGCAGGGCTTTAAAAAAATCATTGAATAAAAGTATTAAGCTTTTTTCTTTTCCGCATGTTTTTTATAACGGGTATTGAATTTATCTACTCTGCCGGCAGTATCAACCAACTTAACCTTACCTGTAAAAAATGGATGGGAGGTATTAGATATCTCAACCTTATATAAAGGATACTCCTTACCATCATCCATTTTAATGGTATCTTTTGTTTCTACTGTTGATTTGGTCATAAATGTTTCACCATTCGACATATCCCTGAAAACAACAGTTCTGTACTTTTCAGGATGTATTCCTTTTTTCATAATTAATTATTTCGTTTTCAATTTATCAGGTTGCGAATTTACGCTTTTTTTTTATTCTGTAAAAATAAAAAGACTTGTTTAATATAATATGTTGATTATTAGATTTTTATATGAAATAACTTCTGCCAAATCCCCTCACAATTCTTCATGTTTTCATGCAACCGGTCGCTTACGCGATTTATACCCTTTGATATTTGTAAACCGCTGAAACTCGGCCGACCGGTCGAACAAATACCTGAAAGTGGTATGTGTTGTTGCATGACTGGCGCCAACCTGCTCGTAAATGGTAAGTACCGGTTTGTTGTAATCGCCGGTCCATGCCAGATCAAGCTCTTTAAACCCACGGAACGTAATATTTTTAATCAGCATCAGAAAAAGTACGCCAATGATTCCCTTTTGCTGGTATTCAGGCACAACACCCGAGATAACTACCCGGCAACGGTTCATGGCCTTCCGGTTAATCTTTAAATGGTAGAGAAGCTTGAGTTTGTTTATCAGATCAAGTTTACCGTTTTTCAGCTTTCGCAAAACAATATTGATATCAGGTAACCCTACACAAAACCCTATAGGTTTGCCCTGCGCATAAGCAAACCAAATCAATTGCTCATCAATAAGCATCTCCATATCTTTAAACAGTTTATGAATATCTTCATAGGTCATTGGTGTATATTCTTCATGAAAATCGCTCCAGATAGCATTGTAGGTAGCTACAAAATCGTGCAGATATTTATCCATTTCTGCTTTTCTAAAATGAACAAATTTATACTCGGGACGTGAGGACAAATATTCTGCAAACTTATACTGACGTTCGGGCCACGGGACTGATAGATCTTTGCGATAGCTTAATTGCTGAAAATAATCTTTAAATCCGTAATTTTCAAATAACTCTTTATAGTACGGAAAATTATAAGGCATACCTACGCCCTGCGGGAAAAAACCATACGTCAGCACGCCCCAGTTAAACAGATTTTCGCCAAAATTACAACTCCCATCCATGGCCTTCATGCCTTTTGACTGAAGCCATTCTTTTGCAGTATCGAACAATAAATTTGCTGATTCCTGATTATGAATACATTCAAAAAAACCAATGCATCCGGAGGTTACATATGAATGATCTTTCTTACGGTTATCATAAAAGGCAGCTATACGGCCAATCAGCTTCTTTTCCTCTGAATAGAGTATCCAGCGTTTGGCCTCTCCATGTTCAAAACAACTGTTTCCCGAAGGGTTAAACGTGCCTTCAATTTCAGCATCCAGAGGACATGTCCAATTTGGATCACTTTTGTATAACTCCTTGGGCACTTCAAGGAAAGCGCGAATGGCAGCCGGACTGTTTACTGGTTCTATTATCATAATCAGGAACTAATCGCGTGAAGCCAGTTTTGACAGCAGTCGCAGAAACTCAATATACAGCCATATCAGCGTAACAATAAGCCCAAAAGCAGCATACCATTCCATGTATTTCGGAACCTGTGATGAAGCCGAGGCCTTTTCAATAAAATCAAAATCAAGCACCAGGTTAAGGGCTGCAATAATCACTACAAATATACTGATACCTATACTAAGTAAGCTTGCATTATGCAGAAAAGCAACATTGACTCCGAATAATCCTAAAAGAAACGAAAGAAAATAAACCAGCGCTATACCTCCGGTTGCAGCCACAACACCCAGCCGGAAATTATCGGTTACTTTAATCATCCCTGTTTTATAAACAAAAAGAAGTGCAAACAGGGTAGCAAAAGTAAGAGCTACGGCCTGTATAACCAATCCCGGATAACGCGCTTCAAACATGGCGGATAAACTGCCCAGAAACAATCCTTCAAACACACTGTATATCGGTGTGGTTATCGGTGACCATTCTTTTTTAAAAACGGTGATGAACGCAACAATCATTCCACCAATAGCTCCGCCCCATATCCAACCGGTGGATGCCCCCGGATTATCCATCGAAAAACGACCCCAGGTATAGCCAGCGCTGACAACTACCAGCGCCAAAAGTAAAAAAACGCGGTTAATGGTACCCTGTAGGGTCATTACACGTGAACTATCTGCTGTCAGCCCACGGAAAATATTCTCATTTAATGAAGGATTAGATGATCGCATCAAATTCATAATTGTCTTGTTTTAGGACGACAAAGATAAAAAAAAGTTATCAGAAAGTAATTCTTAAATATCCGGCCCGGAACAAATGTATTGGACGAATTGTTTTTATCTGCACGCACCGAAACAAAAAATAGTTCGCGAGGGAAATGGTTTATTCTGACACTATAAAATAGTATTTTTTTTCAATACAATGCAATTGATACTATTCTATTGCATAGCTTTGCTTTGTATTAAGCTCACTCATTGTCAAATGAAAATACAATTTACCGTACTAATTACTACCGCTGCATTGCTTTTTCCCGGCTCCATCTGTGAAAAAAAATTTGCACCGGATGAAATATACAAAGCAAATACGGCAGCATATACCAAATATCTGAGCTATGACGAAAAAGAAGTGATCAAATTCATGAATCTTGCCCGGCTCGACGGTAAACGCTTCTACCATTGCTTTATCGACTCATTTATACGCTTTTATAATGCAACATATACCGATAAAATTAACTCTGACAACAGCTATGTCAGGTCTTTAAAAAATGCTCTTTATGAAATAAAAAATCTGGCTCTTCTTTTGCCCGACAGCGGGCTATATGTTGCGGCAAAATATCATGCTGCCGACATGGGTAAAAAAGGGCTCACAGGACATAACTCATCCGACGCCACTCCTTTTCCGCAACGTCTGAAAAATATCAGTAACATCACCTCTCCGTTTATTTCTGAAAACTGTTCGTATGGCATTGCCGAACCGCTGTTCATCGTTTGCGACCTGCTTATTGATAATAACGTACCCTCACTCGGGCACCGGAAAAATATCCTTAATCCGCAATTCGTCAAGGCAGGCGTAAGCATTCAGCTTCATTCATCGTACCGTGTGAACTGTGTGATTGACTATTCGGACTAACGGTTACGCCTCTTTTAAACCACTCCGAACTTATAAATGGTAAGCTGATTATATGTTTCACCCGGATGGAGCAGCGTAGATGGGAATTGCGGCTTATTGGGACTATCGGGATAATGTTGTGTTTCCAGACAAAATCCATAATGCTTTTTGTGCATGGCATCTGTTGTGCCATCAAGAAAATTGCCGGTATATAATTGAATGCCCGGCTCGGTTGTAAGCACCTCCATCCAGCGTCCCGATTCCGAATCAAATACTTTTGCTGCCGTAATCAACTGGCCATCCGGATTAGCTAAAACGTAATTATGATCATAACCGCCCTTAACATTATTTATATCCTTACCAATGGGCTTAAACACAGTAAAATTCAGTGGAGTGCCCTGCAACGGCCTAATCTCACCGGTAGGAATCAAATCCTCGTCTGAAGGTGTATAGTCATTCGCAAAAATCTGCAGCTCATGTCCGAGAATATCCCGCCTGCAACCGGTAAAATTAAAATAGGTATGATTCGTCAGATTAATATGTGTGGGTTGATCAGTAGTAGCTGTATAATAGATTTTTAGCTCATTTTTCGCCGTTAACATATATTCAACATCTACTGTGAGATTCCCGGGATAGCCCTCCTCCATATCACTGCTCAGATAACTCAGATGCAGCGCTTGTCCTTCGGCTGTCTCAATCGCTGATGCATGCCACACAACCTTATCAAACCCCTTTTCTCCACCGTGCAGTGTATTATTTCCATTATTGATGAATAATGAATACTGACGCCCATTCAGTGTAAACTTGCCTTTGGCAATACGGTTGGCATACCGGCCTACGATACATCCAAAATAGGGATGACCTGCTAAATATTTGTCGAGCGTATCGAATCCCAGTGCGATATTCGTCATCCGGCCATTCCGGTCCGGCGTCTGTATAGATGTTATGATGCCTCCGTAATTTGTTATTCTAACCGTAATGCCGTTCGAATTGGTTAAGGTGTATAGGTGAACATCAACACCATTGATGTGTCCGAATTTTTCGCTTTTTATTCCCATTTCAAAACTTTAAAATTGTCCAAACATATATTTCTTACGGATCGTCTCCGTGATCTTCCACGTACAGGCAAGCCCTTCGTCAAATTCAACCCAGTCGCCTTTCCCAAAGGTAATTGTCGCGCCGTTTGCATCGGTCACTGATGCGCTTCCTTCCAGAATATAGCATGTTTCTTTATCGTCATACGACCATGGAAACTCCGATGGTTCCTTACTCCAGCTACCCCAGCTTCTGGTACTTTCTATCTCCTGTGGTGATGGCTTTCGAACACGCATTTTCATAATTAATCAAATATTAATTTATCATTTATGCAAACATAATCAAAATTATCAAATCCCGGCCGGCCCGTTATTATTCATTCGTTAAATAAATGATTCAGACAAAGTTTTATACTTTTACAGAAATATATTTTATCTATGGAAAAGAAAATCGTTTCAGTATATGGTTATGGCCGGTTTGGTAAGTTATGGGCTGATATACTTTCTGAAGATCATCATGTGAAGGTTTTTTCACGGCGCGGACTGACACCAGCCGACGTTACACCGGGACAACAAATTGTTGATGAAAAAGAACTTTATAATTGCGATGCACTGTTCTATTGTGTCGCTATTTCATCCTTTGAAGATTTATTAATCCGCTCAAAACCCCTGTTTAATCCTGATACAGTATATTTTGATACCTGCTCGGTTAAAGTATTTCCTGTAAAGTGGATGCTGAAAAATCTTCCGGCTAAATCACAAATCATCGGCACTCATCCCATGTTTGGGCCCGACTCTTATCCGGGAACAAACGGCCCTTTACCAATGGTTATGTGCGATATCCGTACTGAAGGAAAAACATTTGCCGGCTGGGTTGAGTATTTTTCCGGAAAAAAAATGAATATCCAACTGATGACTCCGGATCAACACGATAAAACCGTTGCCTATTCGCAAGGAATCACTCACTATTTAGGCCGCGTGCTGGCCGACCTGAACCTCAAAACTACACCGATCAGCACATTGGGATATAAAAAGTTACTTGAGATTATAGAACAAACCTGTAACGACTCATACCAGTTGTTTCTCGATCTGCAGAAATACAATCCATACACCGAAAAGATGCGTAAAGATTTACATAATTCCATCGAAAAAATTTATTCAATCTTTTTAGACAAATAATGTGTTAAAATTCCGTATCTTTGATTAAACCATTTAAACGCAATACCTATGAAAACAAAACTACTCCAAACATTTTTTTTATTCGGCACAACAATTTGTATGCAGGCACAGGTGGTCCGTTATGTTGTACCGGGCGGTGCAGGTGCTGCCAACGGCAGCAGTTGGGCTGACGGCTCGGCCAGCATCAGCGCCATGATTACAGCCAGTGCTACCAATGATGAAATCTGGGTGGCGGCGGGAACCTATACGCTTGCATCAACCATTACAGTGGGAAAAACAGTAAAAATTTATGGCGGTTTTGCCGGTACCGAAACAACCAAAGACCAGCGCCAGCACGGCGAAAACGGATGGTACACCATTAACGAAACAATTCTCGATGGTGATAGCGCCATAAACCGCGTAATTGATATTGAAGCATCCAATGCTCTTATCAACGGACTGTCAATTACCGGCGGTATTTATGGCGGAGTTGAAATTGCCCGCGCCAACAATGATATAAATAGCGCTGAAGTATCGTATTGCCGTATCCATCACAATGGCGACTCTTCGGCTTCTGCAAATAATGGCGGTGGAATTTACACCAACCGCGCCTATCTCACACGCGTTTTACATAATTATATCGGATATAACAAAGCCAATGAATTTGGCGGGGGTATCTATTGCAGTGGTGGTTCGAACTCTATTATTATTGACGGCAACACCATTGTACACAACATCGCCAACACCTCGAACGGATATAACGGAGGCGGTGGTTTTTATTCAAAAGAAATACAATATCATAACAGTAAAATAATTAATAATATTTTCGCGTATAACCGTTCCGGCTCAGGTGCAGCCATATTTACCGAAAACGGCGGCGGTGGAACATCTATCAACCAAATGCCTTTTTTTAATAACACGATCTACGGTAATGTCGGCTCAGGTGCAATTAAATCCAGACACACCCACATTCGCTTAATGTATAACTGCATTCTTTACGGGAACAGTTCCAATGGCGATATCTCAAATGCCAAATACTCATGTATACAGGGTGGCGGAACAACCAATGGGAACATCAATACTAATCCCTTGTTTATAAGTCCCGACTCAGCCACTGTTAATTTCCGTCTGCAACCGGGTTCTCCATGCATTGACACAGGTTATAAACAAATCAGTATCCGTGAACTGGGCATCCGTGATGCTGCCGATAGTTTCCGTATCTATTCGGCTACCAGCGGTAAACCGATTGTGGATATGGGTGCCATTGAATTCCGCACCGACAGTTTGATTGCCTATGTAACCCCCGCCGATTCACAATATATCATTCTCCCGGACACCACCGGTATTGAGGTCACCGTTTCGGCATCGAATAAAACAATTAGCGGTTATCAATGGAAATACGGAACAGCAAGTGGTATCTATTCGAATACTCTGGCGGGTGAAGTTCTTGCCGCCTATACTCCGGTATTTCCGGCTCCCGGAACTTACTATGTTGCATGTATAGCCAGTGCCGGCAGTCAAACCATTACAACCAATGAAATAAAAGTTGTTGTACAGGGCCCTCTCGCTATCAGTATTGCACCGATAGACACACAAATTCTTAAGGTTAGCGCTTATGGCGACACACTTAAAACCACTGTTAACAAGAGTGTCTCATACCAGTGGAAATATGGGACCACCACGGGCAATTATCCCAATAATATTACAGGAGCAACTAATTCTTTCTATGTCCCCCGCTTCACCAATCCCGGCACATACTTTGTTGTTTGTAATGGCTACACTATGTATGAAACCATCAATTCAAACGATGTCGTCATTATTGTTGAACCATTGCTTAATGTTACGGTTGCTCCTTCTGCTACACAACTGATTGCTGTTAATCTTACTCAAACAGGCACTCTGCTCACCGCCACTACTAATCTAACAGGTGTAACCTATCAATGGAAATATGGCACGGCTCCCGGCGCCTTTATTAATGATATTGCCGGCGCAGTAAACTCAACCTATCTGCCGGATACAGCCGATTTTAACCTTACGGTAATTCCTGATACTGCCTACATTGTTTGTGTCGCTACGCGCGGTGCCGAAAAAGATACGTCGGCTACTGTTATGATACGTTTCGATATCTCCAGTTCAGTTTCTCAACAAACCACTGATGATGAATTACTCATCTACCCTGTGCCCGCTGTTGATCATCTATTCATTTCATCCCATCAACCGATCCTTTCCGTAACGCTTACTGCCGTTAACGGAGCTGTAATTGCACAATGGAATAATACTAATAGATACTTGTCGTTAAAAGGAATTTCTGCCGGGATGTATATTTTAACCGTGCAAACAGAACAAAATGTCATCCGCAAAAATTTAATTATTCAATAAAACATCTGCATTAAACCCTGATTTTTTTGTTGAAAAATCAGGGTTTATTTATTGCACTACCTTTCAAATCAGCACTATCCGGCCGCTTGATTTTATCCTTTGTTAGCGTTTCGTGCCTTAGTCGTCGAGGTCAAGAATTATTTTAATATTTTCCTTAACTCTTTCAGAAAGTTCTTTCGGCAATTCTCCAATTTTCTTCATTAGTCTTTTATTATCAATTGCTCTTAACTGGTCAATCATTACGTCGCTGTCTTCTTTGACTTTTGCTGTACCTTTTTTGATATTCACCCGAAGTATTTTGCTCTCAGGTTTGACATTTGTTGTTATAGGGCAAATTAAAGTCGAAGGGTGAATTTTGTTCAAGAAGTCAGTTTGAACTACTAAAACGGGTCTTGTTTTTCCTGTTTCGGTTCCAAATCTTGAATTAAGGTTTGCAAGCCAAATTTCATTTCTTCTAGCAATCATACTCTTCAAGGTTTTCAAATTCAGCAAGTACTGTCAACGATTCGTCTCTGACGAGTTTGGATTCTACTTCAAGAAGATTTGCAATAATTTTCTTTTTCTGAATTCGATTATAGTATTTAAGAGCTTCGTTTATATAACGATTTCTTGGCTTTTTGATTTTTTCAAGCAATTGTTCCGTTTCTTGATAAACGAAGTCGTCAAGTTTAAGAGAAAGAGTTTTCATTTTATTCCGTTTTAGTATATTACAAAAGTATATACTTTTTGGGGAAATTCAAAATTTTAGACAATTATACCGATTGGACAAATGTAATAGTCCAATGTAAATGGACTAAACATTTGTTACATCGGCATTATACAGATAACATTTGAACTAAATTATAATTCCAAATGGTATTATTTTCTTATCCTGAAGCTAACTCAACGCTAAGTTATATAGTCCGGTTCGCCTTCTTCTGACTAATTTAGGATAGATATCTTCACATTAGATTTTAACCAACCTGTACACCTCTCTTCTTTCACCCATCCTAATAGCAACAAAATATACACCGCTGGGCAATGAGGAAATATTTACTCTGATAGTTCCGGCAACTCCGCTGATTTGTCTCACCGTAAGACCTTCGGGATTATGAATTACAACATCGCAACGATGATTACTGCTCGGATTGATAACAACAAATTCTCCTGCAGGATTAGGATAAATAAAAGCAGAATAATACGGAGTAACCTCAGTCACAGCGGTAATTAATGTTGTATCGGAAATGATATTCGACCATGATGATGTATCATAACTGTTATAAGCCGCTACGCGGAATGTATAAACAGTATTTTGACTTAACCCTTGTACAGTATATGAGTTAATATTTGTCCCTGCATTACCCGCTGGTATAAAACTGCCCGATTCGGTTTTATATTCAATAATAAATCCTGTCTCATTATATGAATTATCTCTCCATATCAAATTTATTTTATCATCAGCAGTATAATTTATATCCAGATAATCGGGTGGCGCCGGCGCCTGGCCTGGAATACCGGCAACTATAATACTATCAATCTCCGTATAACCCGAAAAGCCATAAGCATTAAATGCACGCACACGGTACTCAAACGTATCATTAATCATGTGTTGATTATAATAACAGGTTACATTATCGTAAACCCTGACAATTTCTTTAAACCGGTCGTATGTATTCCATTCGGCGCCGGGTGTACGTTCAATGGCAAACCCGCCCTCATCGGTTGAATTATCCTGCCAGCAGATTTTAACCATGTTTCCGGGCAATTCCTCCAATGTCAGGTTTGATGGTGCAGCGGGCGGTGAACCCGTTAATCCGCATCCGCTCTCACGCCGTAACATATTATCGGGAATCAACTGAAGTGGAATATCAGCATGCGAGACGCTCAATAGTAACATCGGATCATAAACACCTTTAGCATACGTGAAAAAAAATTCGGTCATCAGCCGGTGTTTTCCTGCCTTCAACCCAATCTGGCCTGATTCCTGCCATGCGCCCCACTTCCATGTGCTGTTATCAATCACTAACTTATTATCTATAAACAACATCCCTCCCTTTTCTGCCTTATAGGTAAACGTATAAGTCCCATCATAAGGAACATCAAGATACCCATAATACTGAATAGCATAATTTTCATTTAATGTATCATTACTGGCATCAACATCAAAATTACTGACTGTACCGCTTTTCCGCAAAGGCAGTGTAGAAAAATCGGGCCAGTTGCCCAGATCCGTTGTCTTATCATACAGCCGGTAACATAACCCCTGTACAGTTCCGGATGGAAAAACCGGTTCCATTAAAGGAAGATTACCGGTGACCGTTACCACCGAATCACTGTAGAGTGAATAACCATCATTATTGTATGCCCTTATCCGGTAAGTATATTTTGTTCCGGCCTGTAATTCCGTCAGGTTAATATTGGTCTGATCTGCCGCTAAATCCGAAACAGCACTAAAATATAACTCATCGGCGCGGCGCTGTTCAAGCAGATAGCCGGTTTCTCCGCTGACATTATTCCATGATACACTCACCTGCGATTCATTAATCACTAAAACGGATAATCCGCTTGGCGCGGATGGTAAAACACCAACGGGTGTATTAACAATCAGTTCATTCGACCATCCCGACAAATCGCCCATGTTCAAGGCGCGTACACGATATGTATAAACTACATTGCCGGAAACACTGATATCTGTGAATGTAGTCGTATTATATTCCGTGGTTGCAATTTTAACAAATGATCCGGCTCCTTCTTTACGCTGTATTTCAAATCCGTCTTCATTCGTCGAAAGATCGTTCCACTGCAGTAAAACCCGGTTAGCAGTAATAAGCGTAGAACTTAAAGCTGATGGAGCGGCCGGCGCGGATATACTTCCGGGCGAATTAATAATATAATAATAACCGTCTATATTTCCTCCGCCGTACACCGGTTGTAAGGCATTATTAATATGACAGGTTGTTGACCCTCCGGTACCGCCGGCAACAATTACCTTTACTCCGTCAAGCTGCCGGACATCCACTGCAGCAAATAATTTAGAATTCAATGTGGCTGCATACAACCGTGACGAAAAATCATTGCTGAAAATGGTAATTACTGCGCCTCCGGTATATGCTTTTGAAAGTGGATTATACGTCTCAATACTCGTGCCTGTAGGTGGAATAGGCATTCCATCGGCTGACGATGCAGCCATATAAAGTATACCATCCCTGTCGGCCATCAATGCGCCCGGAGTATTCAGCGTAAAAGTGCCTGCTCCCTGACTCGGCACATTAGCAAATGGGGTGGCTTTCAATAAACTGCCATCAGAAGATTCATAACGAATCAGCATCAGTTTTTTCTTTGTGTCTCCCTCTTCCCCATGCCTCATGTTATTAATATTTTGATATTTATCTGTTGCAACCATACTGATATAATCGCTACGGTTAAATGGATCCCGTTCCAGGCAATTATATCCCTGGCCTGTCCATGTATGGCCTATATATAACTTGCCATCTTTCCCGGTACAATTCACCAGTGAGCGTGTATGTTCATAGGGATTTTTTCCAACCCATTCCGATGCCTTCCAGTTATAACCGGTGTAGCGGACAGCGCCATTAAAACCAACAATCTGATAAAAACATAGATGATATTCGCTCACACTGATAAAATCAATATTGAAACCACTGAAAGTAAAGGCCTGTTGTTGCTCATTAATAGAAATATCAGCGCCGCGAAGATCTGTGTAACGCTGTAACAGCAATGTACCCTGAGGATTATATAAACGGATAAGATGATAGCCATAAAAATCAAGCGCCGATTGTTCTCCAAGCATCACACAGTATCCCGACTGGCCGGCATCAACCCTGTAAAAATCAATATCCGAAACATTAAATAACACCGTTGTCGCTGCAGCATTAAGTTTAATTGCCCCTTCGGTACCCAGGGCCACATAAATATTATCCAATCCATCAATATCCATATCGGAAATAGAACTGCCAATTTTTGTAACAGATAAAACTGTCTGTCCATTGGTGCTCAGCCGGATAATAGTCCCTAAACTACCCGCCGATGAACCATTGAGTAAAACAGCGTTTATCCCGTTAATCACAGACAGCCCGATATTCCCGGCCAACACAATAGTCCCGTCCGACTGGATCTGAACCCCGGTAATCTTCTCATTATCTGCCGAACCACCCAGATAACTGGCTGATATATCATTATAATTAGCGGACCATAAACGGGTTGCTATAAGAAACAGTGCGATAATTAACAAATACCTTGTTTTCATCCGTAAATAATTATTTTTTATAGGTCGGATAGAACCCACATGTACTTGGGTTCGAACCTGATTTGATACTGTGAGTTCATTTTCATTCGTGTTTGTGTTAATTGACGATTTACATGTGGGTTTCATTGCTTAATATTTAATTTTTTAAGAATAATATAAACTTAACAAAACAATGATAAATTTACAACATCTTTATTATTATTAAGGAACAAATGAAAGACAAAAGATAGACAAATCATTCTGGACACATCGTAAATTCTGAAAAACTATGAGAATATTTTTCTTTGTAATAATTACTATTCTGTTGTGCGGTAATGATCTCTCATTAGGTCAACGACATACAATTGTAACTATTAAAGGTAACCGTTTTTTTATCAATGGAAAGCCAACACTGCAGGGCTGTTGCTGGAGGGGGCAAACGCTTGAAGGGCTGCTGCCCAATTCACGTATGGTACAAGGCATCTTTGACGATCTGAATGCTGATACCCGTCAATTATGGAATTATCCCGATTCAGGAAAATGGTCGGCTGAACGGAATAACCGCGAATTTTTGCTGGCCATGAAATCATGGCGGGACCACGGATTACTTGCATTCACGATCAACATACAAGGTGGTAGTCCTTATGGCTATTCCAAAGACCAACCCTGGATCAATCCGGGTTTTACTCCCGATGGACAACCTGATGTTGCATATTTTAAGCGGTTGGAAAAAATCCTTGACCATGCCGACGAACTGGGTATGGTCGTTATTCTGGGAATATTTTATTTCGGACAAGATCAATATCTAAAAGATGAAAAAGCAATGATCAATGCCGTTGATCAGACAATAAACTGGATCTATCAGAAAAAATATACCAACCTGCTGATCGAGGTAACCAACGAAAGCGATCATCGCAGAAACGATCACAGCATCATACGGCCGGAACATGTACATGAGCTTATTCTCCGGATTCAATCGGCGCATAAGGATGGCTGGCGGCTTCCGGTGTCAACCAGTTTCTGCGGTGGTGTGATCCCAACGGCCGAGGTGGTTCGCTACTCCGATTTTATCCTGCTCCATGGAAACGGAGTTCATAATGCTGATGGGATTACTGCTATGGTAGATTCGGTGCGCCGGATGAACGATTATACTCCCAAACCAATCGTTTTTAACGAAGACGATCATTTTAATTTTGATCAACCCCGTAATAATTTCTTTGCAGCTACTTGCAGCTATGCCTCATGGGGATATTTTGATTTTCGAATGGACAATGAAAAATTTGAAGATGGCTTCCAGAGCATACCGGTTGACTGGACGATCAACTCAACCCGGAAAAAAGCATTCTTTACCCTGCTCGATTCAATAACCCGGAAAGAAAACTGTAAAAAATAAAATGATGATATTCAGAGGACAACGATGGATAGGACTTTTTGTTGCAAATTTTCTTGCTGTTCTGAATGATAATTTTGTTAAGAATCTGGCCTGCTTCGTCAGTATTCTTTGGATTGCGCAAAAACAACAGGCCACTGTTACTGCTCTGGCCATGGGCTCGCTGATGATACCATATATCCTGTTCTCACCGCTTGCCGGACGAATGGCTAAAACCATGTCGAAACAACGTATTGTTGTCTGGATGAAATTTGCCGAGATTCCCATTGCCGTTGTTGCATCGGCCGGCTTTTTCATGCACTCGGTACCGGTTGTGCTCACTGCTATTTTCCTGACCGGATTACAAAGCGCTATCTTTTCGCCTTCAAAATACGGCCTTATTCGTGATATTGGCGGAATGGACAGTATATCGTTCGGTATCGGAACCATCGAAATGCTCACATTCGCCGGTGCGCAGGTCGCAACCATTATGGCCGGCCTTTTTGCCGACCACTTTGATGCTTTTTGGTTCGCTATTATCGTGATGTCCATTGCTGTTATCGGATGGCTCAGCAGTTTGCTGATTAAAGCAACTGAAGAGGAACCCGTGAAAAATTGCACCGATACCATTAATCCTGTTCTTTTTATAATCAATAATTTCCGGTGGGCAAAAAAAATAAAAGCTCTGAATACCGTTGTTTTTTCATTGTCGGCATTTTGGTTTACTGCTGCGCTTCTCCAGGTTACATTAATCCGTTATTGCCCCAATACTTTGCACATGACCAATACGCAAACTGGTATCGTGATTGCCATTTCAACCGTCGGCATCGGTTTGGGTTGCTATCTGGCCGGAGTCCTTTCACTGCATAAAATAGAGCTGGGATTTGTTACCCTTGGTGCTGCAGGGCTCAGTATCTTTATAACATTGGTTTACCTGTTACAACCAGAAGGTATTATGTTTATGATTATGATCTCATTCGCCGCCCTGTTTGCCGGCTTCTACAAAGTACCTCTTACGGCCTGGATACAACAACAGGTGCAGGGACGTCAGTTGGGTGAAATACTCGCCTACTGTAATCAGCTCGACTTTATTTTTATTATCCTTTCGGCTATTGCCCTGGGCTTAGTTGAATCACTCTTTGGCACACATCACCTCTTTCTGGTTATTGCAGTAATGTCGTGGCTGATGCTGATTGAAACAGCTTTTCTGATCCCCGGTGTTTTCAGGCGTTTTATAACCATGTGGAGACCAAACCGCTAATTACAAAAATTATGACACTTCTCATTATTGGAATACTTTACCGTTTCCTGCTGTCACTGCGCTATTCGATTACATTTAAAAACCCCGACCTGCTGGCTTCCGGTAAGCCAACCCTTTTTTTGTCAAATCACCTGGCATTGGTTGACCCGCAAATCCTTGTTTCACACATGTACCGGTACCGGCCTGTCGCACCGGTGATCACTGATGAATACACAAAAATCCCCGGGCTTCGCTGGTTTTTTAAACGTATTCATGCAATTCCGGTTAGTAACCTCGAAAACGGTTCCCGCGATACCGAGGTAATGAATAAAATAAAAAAACGTGTTATTAACAACTTAAACAAGGGTATAAATATTCTTCTCTACCCTTCCGGACGACTCTCCGATTCTGGCTCCGAAAGCATCGGAAACAAACGCAGCGCCTATGAAATTGTTTGCTCTTTATCACCCGAAGTACGAATCGTTGGTGTTCGCATTTCAGGCCTCTGGGGTAGCCGTTTCTCAAAAGCCCGCACAGGAAAAACACCGTCGTTACTTAATGCTTACAGCCGTTCATTCCTTTTTGCATTGAGCCACTTGTTTTTTTTCATGCCACACCGAAACGTATTGGTTGAACTGAATGATATCACTGACGACGCAAAAAAATACTGCAGCGATAACCGGCAAGAGCTTAACCGGTATCTCGAAAATTATTTCAATAATAAATCATAACATTTTTATATCTTTAAACCAAAATAAACAGATATGTTGAATCCGCAGGATTTTATTGTAGAAACATTAGGTAAATGTACTGTTGCCAATCCTATCAAATTATCCAACGTACATAATGACGGCATATACAATTATATCACAGCCGATGAAAGAGTTTTATTTGATGCACGGCTTGATACCTTCAATAAAGCACTCGCTAATCAAACCACACCCATATCATTCGAAATTGGAGGGCCGCATGAAAAAATATACTTCGACCCTTCTAAAACCCGCGTAGCTATTGTAACCTGTGGTGGATTATGCCCCGGGCTGAATGTCGTTATCCGCAGCTTGGTCCGCATTCTCTGGTACCGATACAATGTCCGTACTATATTAGGGATACGCTATGGTTACGAGGGATTTATTCCTAAGTATAATCATCCCTATCTTGAACTGACTCCACAAGAGGTTGAAGATATTTACATGTATGGAGGAACTATTCTGGGCTCATCACGCGGAAATCAGGATGTCAGTGAAATTGTTGACTGCCTCGAACGGCTTAATATTAATATCCTCTTTACTATTGGCGGCGATGGCACCCTGCGCGGCGCTTACGAAATTCATGAAGAAATTAAAAAGCGCGGACTGAAGATTGCTGTTGGTGGTATTCCAAAAACAATTGATAACGATATCAACTTTATCGAACGATCATTTGGATTTGAAACTGCCGTTACCAAAGCATTCGATATTATCAGTTATATGCATAATGAGGCCAAAGGCGCTTATAACGGCATTGCCCTTATTAAGCTTATGGGGCGTGATTCGGGCTTTATCGCAGCTCATGCCGCTGTGTCTATCCAGGAAGTTAATGTTGTGCTTGTACCTGAAATTAAATTTGATCTCTATGGTCCAAACGGACTCTGTTCTTACCTTAAAAAACGTCTCGAAGCAGCAAAACATGCTGTGATTGTCGTTGCTGAAGGAGCCGGCCAGGAACTGTTCGAAAATATCCCGGTTAAAACTGATGCATCCGGAAACAAACTCAAGCATGACATCGGTTTATACCTGAAAGAAAAAATTGAAGAAGAACTATTGCGTCGGAAAATTAATCATACCATTAAATATGTTGACCCCAGCTATATTATCCGTAGCGCACCTGCAATTTCTGAAGATGCAAAATTTTGCAACCAATTAGCCCAAAATGCTGTGCATGCTGCCATAGCCGGCCGTACCGGATTTGTTGTGGGTTACTGGAATCAACAATTTACTCTTCTGCCCATTCCTATTACGGTTAAAGAACGTAAAAAAATAGATCTCGAAAGCGATCTATGGTATAGCGTTATCGAAGCCACAGGACAACCGATGTGTATGACAAACTGATCAACTCATTTAAAACAAAAAAATGAAACTTACTAAACTTACGATTCTTGCCGCAGCCCTTTTAATTATGGCCTGCAATCCTAAACAGGAATCAGCGCCCCGCTGCTGTGAAAACCACAAGCCAAAGTGCTGCAGAAAAGAAAATAATCAATTAATCCGTGCAGTAGCACACCTGTGCATTGCAGCTACTGACCTCGAAAAAACAAAATGGTTTTATTGTGATCTGCTGGGATTTGAAAAACATTTCGACTTTCTAAAAAAGGATACACTGGTGGGTTTCTATGTCAAAGTCAATAATCAGAATTTTATCGAATTTTTCCGGTCATCCATCAAACCCGAAGAATTTCAGAAACAACACATCCGGCATCTATGCCTTGAAGTATCGGATATTGACAGTATCAGCAAAAAACTGATTGAAAATAATATCGTTGTCAAACCGAAAAAACTGGGCTCAGATAATAGCTGGCAGATATGGTGCAAAGACCCCAATGGCGTTGATATTGAATTTCATCAATACACCGACAGCAGTTCGCAGATTACCCGAAAAAATTGTATAGTGAACTGGTAGTGCCAACTATAACTGTACACCCAGACAAACCGAAAACAAATATAATTCTGGATCATCCTGCCCCGTGAAAAATGAATTATTATAATATGTCCCTGTTACATTCAATAATCCATACCCGATTCGTCCCACAAAACCATACCGGTAAGAGTTTATATTATAATCGCTATACTCCTTTCCCTTTTGTTTAACATTATTATTTTCATACATCAGTTTGGTGTGGGAATTTATTAGATAGCCCCCGATAATACCTGCCGAAAAGTACATCCGATTGCTGCGTTTTACCTTGCCCGGCTGAAACTCAACAAATAATGGAATAGAAATATACGACACGGTAAGTTTCGATTTTGTTACCTTAAACGACTCTGCCAATCTACGTTCCAGCAATTGATTATCTATGCTGAGCATGATCGAATTATCATTACGGAAATAAAAATTATTGTATTCCAGGCCTGCGCCGGTTACTAAACCCAGATGATCTTTAATCAATCCGATACTGTGCTGAAAAAAATTAATCTGCACCGATAATGAGGTATTATGTAATTGCATGAATGACTGTCCTGCCGGTAAATGATTTGAATATTCTGGTGTTAAAAAATCATTCACTCCAATAGCAAAACCAATATAATGTCCCTTAAATTTCTTGTTTAAATCTGTTGAGCTGGTACTGCGGTTAATAGCATCCATTACAGTTTTTTCCATATCCGGTTTGCCATTTTCTACGTTACCGCTATCTCCCTTTATTAGGGTATCGCTACTGATAATCCCGCTTGTGGCTGAATCAATATCTTTCTGTATTTCCTCATTATCAAAAATAAAATCTTCTGCAACGGTTGTATCCTGCGCATAAATCAGCACCGATAACAAACTGCATAAACCTGTAAAAAATATCTTCTTCATTCGCTGTTTTTTAATGTTTGCCAATTACGGTTGTTTTTTTAGATATTTAATTTTTTACAATAAACCTCCGGAATAACTCTCCAAACTTACAAAAAAAACAGGAACAGCGCGTTTCGGGAAAATAAAAATTACAACTTGCAGATTATCATATCACCCCAACGATTACAACGAATAAAAGTATTACCTGAAAATATCAGTAAAGTGCTATACTCAACGTGCTAAGCTCTTTGGGATTATACGGCGTAAGGAAACTTAATCGTGGAATCAGCTCGTTATATGCCGAACCGGGCGATGTACCACCCGAAACAAAACCTCCTGCATCAAAATATCCGGGAGCATCAGCATTTTTCAGATATTTTGCCAATGTTGCGCTATCGACTGTGCCTCCAAAAAAAGTATTAATCTCATTTGTAAAAACATTCTTAATCGAATACGTATTTAATAATGTGTTCCGTGATGTGTTATCAAGATAACTTGGAGGAAGGCCAACCTCCGCAACACCAATATTTGAGCTTTCCTTGCCTGTGGCCACAAACGCCCAATTGAAACCGCTGCTGTCGCTACTCAGAAAACGTGCGTTCGGATGATTTGAATTTCCGTATACATCTATATAGTCGCCTGTCTTTCCGGCAAACATTTTTAACGAACTCATCGTGTAAGGGTCATTAGTTAAAGGAATGGCACTGATGGTAACAATCATATAAGAATCATAACCCTTATCTCTGGCTTCACTATACTCAATTTTTAATATCGCATCATTCCATTGTGCGGCTGTACGGACATCAATATTTTTTGGTTTGAGTATAGCTACTCCTTTAATCGGTGAACGGTTCCAAACAAGTTGTACAGCAAGCCCTTTGTCGCTGTTCGACTCATTCAACGCATCGGTAATAACCATCATAAACTCAAACGCCTCACGATTATATGCAACCTGCTCCAATACCAGCAGATTCTTTATGCGGCTGTCGTCATCCCCCTGAAAAGATAATACCATCGGTTTGTTTATATTATACCGACTAATTGCAAAAATTAACTCCTGTATAATATCTGCCGAACCCTCTCCGACATTAATAAAAAACCGAAGATGCTGATAAATTTCATTCCCATCCAGCACTGTATCGTTGCCCGATTTAGTAACGGATTTAACTGCCCCGGAATAACTTATTGCAGCCGGAATATCAACCTTAAAATTTGATGGAAGAATATTTGCCGAATCTTTCTTCTCTTCATCTTTATGTTTCCTGCAACCCGAAAAAAAAACTGTCACAACACTAAAAACAATAAATATAAAAACGATCTTTTTCATCCGTTAATATTTAATTTATTGGTTTCCATTGGATAATACACACTCTCTATCATATACCCTTATTTTGGGAATACAATTATAGTATCACTGATTACAGTACATAAGCTGAAAAAACCGGCTACGTTTTCAGTAATATTCGTCATGGTATTTGACGGTGATACATCAAAAAAACTACCGCGCCATTCGGTCTCTGACAAAACGGTACGGATGTATTCGGCATGATCACGCGTAAGAGAATATTTCTTTTCAATTATGATGGTTGCCAAAGGAAAAATAATATCCGCCTTCGGAGGTGCAAATAACTGACTGATATCAGCCGTCCTAAGTGTATAATATAACAACCGTGCACTGGTTTTACCACCATCACCCTCGTATGGTTCTGTTACATTCGACCAGTCGAGAAAAAGCTCCCACATTGCCACTTCATTACTTTCAAAATCATTATTTAATCTGTACATATTAAATTTACCGGGAACCTCCGACCAGGTAACCGGTTTAAACAAAGTCACCGGTTCCATCGTAGCACGCGCTGCAAATAGTTTTCCGTTATATTCAATCGTTAAAATATAATTCAAACCAACGGCCGGCACAAATGATGTATCAACAAAATATTTCCCGGGCGCCGTATCCGACTCTTCAAGAATATAATAATCATACCCATTGAATATGGTTAATGAAGCTCCCGTTGCCGGCTCTGGCTGTGCATTCAATTGATAAACCGGTTTAGTTAATGTTACATATTGCGGCTTCCGTTCATTAGTTAGTATTGCATCAACAACAAGGTCAATGGTTTTTTTCGGCTCAAGATCCCAATCGGTTTGCTGTTCACAGCCCAATAAAATAAATAGTATCAATATATAAATAATATCCCTCATACTAAAAAGTAAACATATAGGTTAATGATGGAATAACTCCAATCAGGTAAATGCTTGTCGGAACCAGTGTTTGTCCTCCTGAATAATCGGCAGGAACAACATACGAACCATCATCCTGTTTAATCTTATTAAAATTAATAAATACGGGATTAATCCTGTTATATACATTAAATACCGAAATCGTAAGTGAATGATTAAAATGATATTTATTGCTGTTATTTAAGCGAAAGGTCGCCGACAGATCAAGATGATGATAATCCGGTAGCCGGTCATTATTTTTCTTGCCATAAACCGGTATACTATACCCCTGATAATAATAAAATGATACTGGTGTGGTTATTGCCGAGCCGGTGGTATAAATCCAGTTTAATCCTGTTTGCAAACGTGGCGTAACCTCATACGAAAAATAAATACTGATATCATGCGGCCGGTCATACGAAGCCGGATAAACCTGATCGTTATTAAAACCAAGTGTTTTGCGGTATGCTCTCGAATAAGTATATCCAAGCCAACCCTGAAATTTCCCCTGATTTTTTTGTACCATTAGTTCACTGCCATAAGAACTGCAGGAACCAAAACGCAGTTCGCCCTCAATCATTGGATTCAGAAACATTTTGGCATGATCCTGATAATCCGGCTGATTATTCATCTTTTTATAAAACGTCTCAACAGATAACAACACGGGTTTCTGCCCTATTGTACGAAAATAACCGAGAACATACAAATCAGCAGATTGAGGCGGTAAACTGGGGCCTGCAGGCAACCATATCTCCATGGTTGTAAACGGACTAATCGAATTGGATATCAGATGCAAATGCTGTACCGAATAATTATAACTCGCCTTAATACTTGACCGTTCATTAATCTTATATTTTCCCGAAATACGGTGCTCAACATTAATAAAAGTATTATAGGGCTTGCTTGTATAATATATAATACTATCGGTTACATTATGGTTCTGATCATACAAGTATTCGGTAGTTGGACCGATATTACTCCATACCGGTACCCGGATTCCATATCGGACACTAATCCGTTTACCCAGTCGTATCTCATGGCTGGCAAAAAATGATTCATCCAATGCATGACGCATGGGTACTAAGGGTATCCGGAAGATATCTTCGATATCCCCTATCTCATTATTCCCGGGATTAAAAAAATGACGCGTAACCAATGCGCCAAATTTCGTTACCTGCCCCGGGTTCATATACCATGTAAAATCGGCCTTAGCGCTGATGTTGGCTATATACGAATTCCAATATTTATTCAGAGAAGGATCAAGCATAAAATTATAATCGTATTTACTTCCGTAACTGGTTAAATTAAAAAAAAGTTTGTTTGTAAATATATGGTTCCATCGGACAGTACCTGTCATATTCATCCAGTTCAACATATTTTGATTCACTTCGTTTAACTGCTGCCGGATAAATTTATCTTTGCCATTATACATCGAAAAAAAAACTCTGTTTTTATCATTAATCACGAAATTTATTTTTGCATTCAGATCATAAAAATATACATCATAATCAGGGTATTTTTGCTGCAGAAACCAGTTAAAATGTGATCGCCGGCCGGAAATAAACAACGAACTCCTGTCCTTTTTTATCGGCCCCTCAAAAGCCAAATTGTTAGCAACAAATCCAAAATTCCCGCGGGCATGATACTCCTTCATATTCCCATCACGGGTGCGTATATCTATTACTGATGACAAGCGGCCCTCATAATTAACCGGCAAATCGGCTTTATATATTTTTATATCATTCACTGCCTCGGGCATAAACGATGAAAAAAATCCCAATAAGTGAGATGGATTATACAATGGCGCATCATCAATAATAATAAGATTCTGATCACGATTGCCGCCCCTGACAAAAAAAGCAGACGACCCATCGCTGTTGGGCTTCAATCCCGGCAACGACTGCAATGACTTGATTACATCTTTCTCTCCAAATAGTGATGGTATCTGGCTCATGGTCTCTGTCGTAACTTTTATCTGGCTCATCTGCAGATCCTCAAGCGCATTGCTTCCGGTTTGAGCCACAATCACAACTTCATCCAACAACCGTGTATCTTTCTCAAAAGCAAAAGAGATCATCTGATTTCCGTTAAGCGCAATAGGTATTTCGCGGGTTTTATATCCCATATATGATCCTATCAGCATATAATCACCGGGGGGTACAGATAACGAATAGAATCCATAGCCATTAGTCAAGGTGCCTGTCTGTAACTCTTTGATAAAAACTGTTGCGGCAATCAATACTTCCCCCGTCTCCGCATCTTTCAAATATCCGCTTATTGTATACTTGTTTACATGCCTGAATGGTTTTAGTATTCCCCTGCTCTCATTTTGTGACCGGAGTACAATCTGGCCTTCCACAAAAACAAAGCTGATTCCTGCTTTTGTACAAAACTCTTTTAATGCTGTTTCAAGTGGTACAGATATACATTTTAAACTAATTTTCTTTTCAGCATCAATTTTCCCGCTGCTGTACGAAAATTTAATGGCTGTTTGCTGTTCAATTAGCCGGATGACTTCCGATACCGGTCGCCTGCGAATATTTAAGGTAACAGCAGTATTTAATAATCCATCTGCTGACTGGGCATTGCCGCTAATGCATACAACTATACCTGCCAGGATAAAAAATCCTTTATTTATCCAAAATAAACGCATGTTAAAATATCAGCAGCCGGCACCGGTGATCTCGAATCTGCCATCCTTTTTCTTCATAATCTCTACTGATAATGTTGAACGGATGATGTTCAAAACCGCCTCAAGGGACTGATGTTCAAAGGTAGCAGTTATACGGCAATTTTTAATGCTTTCACTGCTTATAATTATCTCGCTTTGATATAAGGAATTAATATCTTTAATGGCCTCAGATAATACAACATCATTAAATACAAGACGTTGCGTCTTCCACGACATATAATTTAAATCTGAATTTGATCCCTTGCTAATGCAATGTTCTGCCTTTGAATAAACTGCTTTCTCACCGGCTGCAAGTACAACTGCCGAACTCCGGCTATCATTATTCCTGTAAACAATAACCCGGCCCGATTCTACAATCACTTCAGTGCTGGAATTTGCAGCATTATTGCTTACAAAAAAACTGGTGCCTGTAACTTCTACACGCAAATCGCCGGCCTCTACAATAAATATCCGCGTTTTATCCTGATAAACATCAAAATATCCTTCTCCGCTTAATTTAACTTTGCGCTGACCATGGCCGTGACGACCGGTATACCGGAGTGTTGAACCCGCATTGAGCGCAATCTGTGATCCATCGGGTGTTGTAATCATCTGCGGTGCATTACCTGCGACATACTGCTGCCGTTCTGTTGGCTGTATCAGAAGATAAACACCGGCAGACAAACATAAAAACACAATAATAGCTGCAGCATAACGAAATAGAGATGTCGTATATAATGGCATTCGAACCATTACAAATTCTGGTGTTTGTTTGCTTACAACCATCTTAAACTTTTTCCATTCCTGATTAACATCAATGCATTGAATTTCATGGGTTTGGCCTGCAATTTCCCATATCCTGCGATAAGCAGCAGACAATTTTTCTTTGTTTTGACGATGATTTTCAGTCAACTTATTGATAATCAATTCAATATTTTTATCCTTCTGGCTCATTTCACTCTTAACGGCTATTTAAATACACCCGAAATCCTGCATACCCTTAACTATTCTATAAAAAAGTATTATCAAACCCATATAGTCCTTTAAATAATCACGCAATAAACGTAATGCCTTCGACATCTGTGCCTCAACCGTCTTTACTGCAATACCTAAACGTTCGGCTATCTCCGAATATTTTAAATCTTCGTAGCGACTAAGAACAAAAATCTCACGGCATTTGCCGGGCAACCGGTTTATAGCTGTTGCAACCCGGCTTTCAAGTTCTGCCTCGTCAATCTGTTCATTTGTTGGTTCGGTATAGTTTTGTGCTAACCGCTCCATTGCCTGTTCATCCTTTTCGAATTTCCTGTTATCCCTGATATAATTCAAACACCGATTATGCACCGATGTATACAGATATGACTTAATGGGTTTTTCAGGGCTGATTGTCTCGCGCTTCTCCCAAAGATTAATAAAAACATCATGTGCTATCTCCTTCGCTGTATCGGTATCGCGAACAATCTTAACAGCAAATGTACATAAGCCGGTAAAATGCTCTTTAAACAACTGTTCAAATTGCTTATCCTTTAAGGCCATATTGCTGCTTTTTTAATTGATAGTAAAAATATGAATTATAAACAGTATCTGAACTATTCTAATAATAATCTGCACAAAAACTCTTCTCAACAACACACTTAATCTGTTTTTAAATCCCAATTTATTCAACAGAAGTTTCTGCAAAGCAACAAACTACATGAATTAAGTGGGTTTATCCAGGTTAAAAAATACAGGGATTCCAATGCACGGCTTAATTAACGATACGCAAATATGCAAACAAGAAAAATCGTATACCGTCTGATAGGGTTAAGGAAAAAACTATAAAAAAATCACTGTTGTCCGGAATAAATTCTAAAGAGCCAGAAGGCAATTAGCCTTC
>CAZRNJ010000006.1:0-27402 GCA_964601385.1 uncultured Bacteroidales bacterium
GCAGAGACCTTTGCATCTATCAATCCGATGGATATTCCGGCTGTACTGGTATGTAATCATGGTCCGTTCTGCTGGGGCAAAGATGCTGCCACGGCGGTGGCCAATGCCGTAATTCTCGAAGAAATAGCCACCATGGCATATTATACCCAAATGCTCCATAAACAACCATCCATTTCTGCTCATCTGTTAGAAAAACATTTTCAACGTAAACATGGTAAAAATGCCTATTACGGGCAAAAAGACAGTAAAAACTAAAATTTAACAATAGAAACATACAGAAATGGCAAACATCTACACTATCGGACTCGATTATGGCACGGACTCGGTACGGGCTGTAATTGTTAATACAGCGACAGGCGAGACAGCCGGCACCTCGGTATTTGAATATCCCCGGTGGAAAGACGGTAAATACTGCGATCCGGTTAACAACCGGTTTCGTCAGCATCCGCTCGATTACATCGAAGGAGCAGTACATACCATTACCTCGGCGCTAAACCAGGCGCCCAAGGGGACAGCACAACAGGTAGCCGCCATATCCGTTGATACCACCGGCAGTACCCCTGTTGCCGTTGATAAAAACGGCACACCCCTGTCCATGCTCAGATCATTTGAAGAAAACCCCAACGCCATGTTCGTTTTGTGGAAAGACCATACAGCAGTAAAAGAGGCAGCAGAGATCAACGCGCTGTGCAAATCGTGGGGTGGAACTGATTACACCAAATATGAAGGAGGCATCTATTCGTCGGAATGGTTTTGGGCGAAGATACTCCATGTATTACGTGAAGACAAAGCCGTTGCCGGCGCATATTTTTCGTGGATAGAACACTGCGACTGGATCCCTGCGCTGCTGACCGGCAATACCAATCCGCTAACCATCAGGCGGAGCCGTTGCGCCGCAGGACACAAAGCCATGTGGCACGAAGAATTCGGCGGATTACCCGGGGAAGAATTCCTGACACGGCTCGACCCTATACTGAAAGGACTTCGCAGCCGGCTGTACACCGAGACATATACCTGCGACATAGCTGCAGGAAACCTGTCGGCCGAATGGGCGCAAAAACTCGGGCTACCCGAAACAGTGATCGTTGGAACCGGGTCGTTCGATGCGCATCTGGGAGCTGTGGGCGGAGAAATAAAACCCTATTTTCTCAGCAAGGTGATGGGAACCTCTACATGCGATATGATTGTTGCCCCAAACCAGGAAATGAAAGGAAAACAGATCAGAGGCATCTGCGGACAGGTAGATGGGTCCATCTCCCCAGGGATGCTTGGTATGGAGGCCGGACAATCGGCGTTTGGCGATATTTACAATTGGTATAAAAAATTATTGCTCTGGCCTGTAGAAAACATACTCAATCAAACATCATTACTCGACCAGAAAACAAAAGATAAACTATCGGCAGAGATCAGCGAAACAATGATACCTGCTCTTGCTGCAGCGGCCATGAAGATACCGCCAGCCGAGTCAGGCATCATAGCGCTCGACTGGATGAACGGGCGCCGCACACCCGATGCCAACCAGTTACTGAAAGGAGCAATTGCAGGGCTGAACCTCGGATCGGACGCCCCGCGTATTTTCAGGGCATTGGTTGAAGCCACCGCGTTTGGTGCTAAACGCATTGTTGACCGGTTTATATCAGAAGGAGTACCCATTAAAGGCGTAATCGCGCTGGGAGGTGTGGCGAAAAAATCGCCATTCGTTATGCAGGTCGTTGCCAATGTATTGAATATGCCTATCAGCATTGCCCGTTCGGAGCAAACTTGCGCACTCGGCGCAGCTATGGCCGGCTCTGTTGCAGCAGGTATACACCCAAATATCGAACAGGCACAGAAAGCCATGGGTGCAGGATTTGAAAAAGAATATACACCCGATCCGGCAAATGCAGCAATTTATCAGCAATTATACGAACAGTACTGCCGGCTGGGCGAACTGATCGAAACAAAATTTACCCGCTAAATCATGGAAATAAAAATAAACCGATATGGAATAGCCGGTCTATTCAGCACCAACGAGTATAAACCCGGAGATGTAATTTCGGCAATAACAGGAACCGTCCTTTCCCATCCTACCCGTCTGTCATTTCAAACAGGAACCGGTGAACATATTGAGACAAACTCAATCCTGCAATATCAGAACCATAGCTGCAACCCGAACACAAAAATATCAGGACGTAAAATCATCAGCACCGCATTCATCAAGCCAGGCGATGAACTGACCTTTAATTACAATGAAAGTGAGGATCAACTTTCACATCCTTTCAGTTGCTGCTGTTGCGGCAGGATGATTCGTGGACGTTTATATGTTATTCAGGAACAACTTACCGAAATTAACAACCTGTGAAAAAAAAGTATCTACTTATCAGTTTGCCGGCAATTCCCTGCTTACTAAGCGCACAACAAATACCTCAGAAAGACCGACCCAACATCATTTTCATCATGTCAGATGATCATGCCCAGCAAGCCATCAGTTGTTACAGCCATCAGTTAAACTCCACACCCAATATTGACCGGCTGGCAAATGAAGGAATGCGTTTTACCAACAGTTTTGTCACCAATTCGATTAGCGGACCCAGCCGCGCAGTTATGCTTACAGGGAGATACAACCATCTGAACGGATTCGTTGATAACAACTGTACGTTTAACAGCCAGCAGCATACCTTTCCCATGATCCTTCGGAATAATGGTTATCAGACCTCAATTATCGGGAAATGGCACCTGGTTTCGGACCCTGTTGGTTTTGATTACTGGAATATCCTTCCCGGACAAGGCAATTATTATAATCCGGACTTTATTGAAATGGGTAAAAAAAGTAAGCAGGAAGGATATGTAACCGACCTAATCACCCATTTCTCAATCAGATGGCTAAACCAGCGGGATACCTCCAAACCCTTTTGCATGCTTATACATCACAAAGCGCCACACCGCGAATGGATGCCCGCCCCCGAATACCTGAACCTTTATGACAGTATAACCATCCCGGAGCCCTACGGTTTATTCGATAATTATGAAGGAAGGGGTACAGCGGCACGCGTGCAAACCATGACCATTGCAAAGGATCTGACCTGGTGCAGCGACCTGAAAATCAATCCCGGAAATTCGCTAAATCATTTATCCGGCCCAACGGGTATCCCATCCTTCCATAAAAATTACGATCAGATGAACGCTGAGCAGAAAGCATTATGGGATGAGGCCTACGATATGGAGAATAAAATTTTTCTGAACAGCAACCATGACAGTACAACTATAATCCGCTGGCGCTATCAACGCTACATTAAAGATTACCTGCGCTGCATTGCATCAGTGGATAAAAGTGTTGGAAAAATACTCCGCTACCTTGATTCAACCGGGCTGGCAAAAAACACCATAGTTGTTTACACCTCCGATCAGGGGTTTTACCTGGGCGAGCACGGATGGTTTGATAAACGGTTTATGTACGAAGAATCATTCCGTATGCCTCTACTGATGCGTTATCCTCCACTGATAAAACCGGGAACTATTGATTCAAATCTCGTTTTAAACCTCGATTTTGCCCCTACCTTTCTGGCTGCAGCCGGAGTGGCAATACCCGACTCAATACAGGGGACTTCGTTGCTGCCACTGATGAAACAGCCGAACCGTAAACCATGGCGTAAATCCATTTATTATCACTATTACGAATATCCCGGCTTTCATTCAGTAAAACGGCATTATGGAATACGTGACCACCAATATAAGCTCATTCATTTTTATTACGATATTGATGAATGGGAGTTTTATGATTTAAAAGCCGATCCGCATGAAATGACAAACAATTACAATAATCCGGCATATAAAAAGATTATAGGCCGTATGAAAAAGGATCTTGAAAAATTACGCAGGCAATACCGTGTACCGGAAGACAAACCGGTGCATTAACGAAAATAATTTATCCTATCTATGAGACGGATATTTTTATTTTTGCTCTTCTGTTCAGCAATCATTCTTTATCCGCAGGAACCGGCAGAATACTATTCTACTGCCAAAGGAAAAACCGGTGCTGCTCTGAAAACGGCATTATATCAAATCATCTCCAGCCATCAGGCATGCAGCTACGCTGAAGTGTGGGATTATTTCGGGTTTACAGACAGTGATAGTACGGGAATTATCCAGGATATGTACTCGTCGTGCCTGTTTCTGTTTTCTGCCGGCCAATGTTCAAAAGGACCATACAAACCTGAATGCCGTTGTTACAACCGCGAGCACAGTATGCCTAAAAGCTGGTTTAATGGCGAAATGCCTATGTTTACCGATATGCACATGATCTTTCCGTCGGATGGATATGTAAACCTGATGAAAAAAAACTATCCGCCCGGCGAAGTATCTGTGGCTATCTATGTATCAACTAACGGCAGCAAGATTGGCTATAACGCGCTGCCCGGCTATAGCGGAAAAGCGTTTGAACCGGCCGCCCGGTATAAAGGTGATTTTGCACGCGCTTACCTGTATATGGCTACCTGTTATGAAAACCTGATAGCAGGATGGGAATTAAACGACAATTACAGTAATGCAGTATTAAACGGCACTTCTTATCCCGCTTTTGAACAATGGTTTATTAATATGCTTATATGCTGGCACGAAGCAGACCCTGTGAGTAAAAAGGAAAAACAAAGAAACGAATACATCTACAAACATATACAGGGCAATCGCAATCCGTTTATTGACCATCCGGAATTTGCGATACTTATATGGGGAAGATAAAACAACAACGGCAAGAAGATCAGTTCAGCATCACCTGTCCGCCGGTAACAGGGATGGCCTGTCCGGTCTCATACTCCTGGCTAATGATATAATAAATCGCTTTCATCACATCATCTACACGACAACCACGACCGGCCGGCACCTGTGATTCATAGAATTTTTTAACATCATCAATCGTTTTCGCACCCGGCACTTTACCGGCGCGAAGATACTGAACAAACAGTCCCTTCTCCGGATCGCTCCACAGCGGGCCTTCAAAAAAATTACCCGGACAGACAGAATTCACCTTAATATTAAAAGGCATAAGTTCGAGGGCAAACGACTGGGTAAGCCCTATTCCACCAAACTTACCACCGGCATAGGCAAAATTTTTGTTGCTGCCGCGCAAACCCGATTTTGAATTGATTTGTATGATATCGGTAAAATAACCGGCACGGCAGGCATTTTGTTGTTTCATCACTTGTGATACATATTTGGCGCATAAAAAATATCCGGAATAATTAACCTTTGTCATCAGTTCAAAAGTTTCCGGTTTCATTTCATCTAGAGAACCGGCATGCAGGATACCGGCATTACTGATAAAGATATCAATACCGCCGAACGATTCAACAGTGCTTTGAATGAGAGTTTCAACCGATTGTGAATTCGAGATATCGGTTTTAACAAAAACAGCATGATTATTAGCAGAAGGGTTATTCAATCCGGTTTGTAAAGCCATCCCTTCCTTGTCGTTCAGGTCGGCAATAACCACATTTGCGCCATTGGAGAACAATTGAGAAGCAATACCGCGACCGAAGCCCTGTGCGCCGCCGGTAACCACGGCTACCTTATTTGCCACCGGATGCTGAGATTTGATGCCTCTAACAATTTTTTTCCGGTATGCCTCGGCATCCCATCCCTCGATAAATGCCACGGCATCCTTCTTCATAAAGCGTGGACCGCCAAATGCCTGCGAATACCACGAAATCATCATCGCATTTTCAAAAACATCCATCACAATGCCGGACATCCGCCAGGTATCATCAGCAACCAACATTCCCCTGTCCTTAAACAGCACAACTTTAGGCAAAAAACCATAAGTAGCAACATAAGCAGCAAGCTCTTTTTCAAAATCCATCATTAGTTGTCCGGCCGAAGAATTTCCTTCGACATACATCGGAGCACTTTTACAATAGACAATATGATCGGGAGTAAAAGCGCCGGATACCGATGAAAAAACTGCAGATCCGGAACAAAAATGACGGATCAGTTTGCTGTTGCGCGTCCGGATAATCTTCACATCGTCATCCGATAATTTCATCCGCAGCGCAGGTAATAACTGAAGCAAAACAGCATCAACCGGTTCGGGAGAAGAATCGGGTAAAATATTTACTCTTGGCTTAATGGCAGCAAATATCTTATTGTACAGTATCTGTATTTCCCTGATATCTTTCCCGCCAACAACAACGCCATGATTCTCGAGAAATAAAACAGCAGGTATACGCTTATGTTTCAGATGATATTTTCTTACTTCCTCCGCAACCTTAAGGGATAATACATAACCCGGCTGCGTACAGGGAATAAACAGCGCCGTATCGCCAAACAGTTCTTCAATAGTTTCGGCAGCATTTTTTGCACACATCAATCCGTTAACAATCGTGGGATGAGTATGCACTACAAAAGGATAATCAATGATTTCGTGCATAGCCGTTTCAACCGATGGTTTTAGTGGCTGCTCGGGATTCAATTTAGCCCGCAGCAAATCAATTTTAACCTCCTGTTCGCGGAGCGATGAATCATTGCTGTATTTTTTTTCGATTGATTGCCTGACCATTGACCGGTCGAGCACAACAAATCCGTTTACATCAACTGAAGCCAGCTCGGTTCCACTGGCTTTAACCCACAGAGTTGTCTCATTCTTATAGGACGTATTTCCACCTCCGGCAATCACAAAATCAGGATCAGAACCATACAGATTCGATATTTTTACCAGATCATCGAGCGCATTCATAAATATAATTAGGTTTGAAAATATTCCTTTATTCAATCATCCCGGTTTACCATACTCCAGAATAATCTCATGTCCAAGTTCGGCGAAATACTGTCGTTGTGAAACATCCGCTTTTCCGGAAGAATCAACATATCCTGTCTTTTTCTTTGCCCGCAGATATTGATGAGCAGCAACAACACATGCACCTTCATAGCCAATACCCAACAGGTAATTGTCGAGCGGCACATTATTGCGACAGCTTACCGTAACAGGAATCAGTTGAGGCGTATTATGTTCGGTCCCCAGCAAAATAATAAATCCATTCTGGTAAAAATACAGGATAAACTCCTTAAGTTTGTCAAAAGCATTACGTCCCGGAATTAATTCAACTGCACAAATATTACGCTCTTTAAGATAAGCGAGCATTGCCGAAAAATCACGTTCAAAATCGGTGTAATTACCATTTTTATCATCCAGGAGCACGGGATAACAAGGGATTCCGCCTGCATTTAAAATAATCCGGATAATTTCTTCAACAGGAAGAAATGCCTTTTCATCTTCGGGAACAAAAGCAGAACCGCCGGCCTTCAGTAACCGACTGCGAATTTCTTCTTCCACTGCCGGAATACTGTGAAGCGGCGCTGCCGGTTCTTTGCCTCCAAATAATTTCGACAAGAAAGTCCTGCGTTTATCATCAGTCCGGTATACCTCCATCATCTTTATCCGAAGGATTTTAGCGATATGCCGCTCACGAACCAGATCGCGGGCATAACGGCTCTCAATCTCTTCAATCGAAACCGTAAACCCTGCATTGATAGATTCTAACAACTCGTTTACACGCAAAATCATAGTTATTATCTGGTTCAAATTCTCACGCCTGATGCTTTCTACAATTTGCAATGTAGTTCTATCCCACGACACCGGATAATCGAGCCCTTTACCACTGAAATAAGTACGTCCGGGATTATTCGGGTCGTTTACCCGGATATTTTTTGCCTGCTGGTCTTTTGATAATCCGATAAACTCAATATTATACAATGGAAAAACTCTGCGCTGCAAACATATAGCGCTAAACTCATCGTAACCGGCGGTAGTATAAAAGTCATTGATTCCCAGAATACCGACACCCTCCGAAACAGCCATGGAAACGGCCTGACCGATACTTTCAAAAGCGCTGAACGAATAGGGCGTGTGAAAATGGCTGTTCACCGGAACGGGCTTAAGGGGCGATTTACGGTTAAGCAATTCATCCGGTTCGGGAAAATTGGTTAGAAAATTCATTTTTACTTATCCTCTTTTTGAAATAACAGTACGTTCATACGCCAACACCTCGTTTATTAGCGCCTGTCCGGTAGGGATATTATTCTGCTGACAATAATGCTGCCAGACAGCGCTGAAGGCCAAAGATTTCATCTCTTCAAGCAAGGCAAGGCGGGCATAATTATTCCCATTGGCCTCGTATTCACGCAATATTGCAACAGGTTCAAGTAAAGCATAAAGAAACGCCTTCAAAACAGCCGTTGCCCCGGTAACCCATGCGCCGACACGATTAATGCTGGCATCAAAATAATCCAGTCCGATATAAACCTTACCCAGTCCGTTACAGCGAACAATTTCAAGAGCCAGATCCCGCAGATCATCATTAAATATCACTACATGATCGCTGTCCCAGCGGATACCACGGCTGATATGCAACATAATACCCTGAGAGAAAAGCAACAGTGACGAAATTTTATCAGCAACGGACTCGGTAGGATGAAAATGTCCCATATCCACGCAGTACATCAAATTGTTCGATAAAGCATAGATGAGATAGAACTCATGCGAACCGGCAACAAAACTCTCTGAGCCAATGCCAAAAAGTTTGCTCTCCACAGAATCCCGGATAAACCTATGGTCAAGTTTATTTTCATAGATCGCATCAAGCGATTCTTTAAGCAGTTGACGATGCAAAGCCCTGTTTACGGTGATATCTTTTGAGCCATCCGGAATCCAGAGATTATGTACCGACGGGCTATTTTGTTGTTTTCCCATCCATTCGGTAATTATACGGCAGCGGTCAACATGATTAATCCAGAAACGCCGAATACCATCGTCGGTACTGCTTAGCGTGTATCCCGTGCCGGCCAGGGGATGAGAAAAACATGTAGCATTAAAGTCGAGGTTTACTTTCTGCGATTTCGCCCAATCCATCCAACCCTGAAAATGCGCCGGCTCTATAGCATCACGGTCGGCCGGTTTACTGCCAAATTCACCATAAATAGCATGCAAATTAAGCCGGTGCCGGCCGGCAAGCAACGAAAAAACCTTTTCAATGTCTTTACGGAATTCGTCAATATTCCGAGGTTTGCCGGGATAATTACCGGTGACTGCCAATCCGCCCGACAATTCCTGTGATTTGGGCTCAAATCCGGTTACATCATCACCCTGCCAGCAATGAAGCGAAATAGAAATTGCTGCCAATTGCTGCAAAGCTAAATCAGTATCTACTCCGTATTGCGCATATTGTTCCTTTGCGCCGGCATAATTTGTTGGCTTTGTCATATCTGTAAACCACGATTTGTCAAAGATATTATAATTCTATCGAAAGTAAATATCAAACCAGCAGTAACTACATATTAGAAACAATTTCTTTGCCGAATTCTGAACATTTGAGTTTGGTTGCACCCGGCATCAAACGCTCAAAATCATAGGTAACACGTTTATTTAGGATGGCCTTCTTCAAACCTTTAATCACAAGTTCAGCCGCTTCATGCCATCCCATATATTCAAACATCATAACTCCGGAAAGGATTACCGATCCAGGGTTAACCTGGTCGAGGTTAGCGTATTTAGGAGCAGTACCATGAGTTGCTTCAAAAATAGCATGGCCGGTTTCGTAATTAATATTTGCGCCAGGAGCAATACCAATGCCTCCAACAATGGCTGCCAGGGCATCAGAAATATAGTCGCCATTCAGATTCATTGTAGCAATCACCGAATAATCGGCCGGGCGGGTAAGAATCTGCTGAAGGAAAGCATCAGCGATACAGTCCTTAATAATCATATCCCTTCCCGATTTAGGATTTTTCAGTTTACACCAGGGTCCGCCATCAATTTCAACAGCGCCAAACTCCTGTTTTGCCAATGCATAACCCCAGTCGCGGAAGGCGCCCTCGGTAAATTTCATGATATTGCCTTTATGCACAAAGGTTACTGATGGTTTATCATGTTTAATGGCATATTGAATAGCAGCGCGTATCAACCGGGAACTACCTTCAACCGAAACCGGTTTGATGCCGATGGATGACGATTCGGGGAAGCGAATTTTTTTAACACCCATATCCTGTTGCAGAAAGCCGATTATTTTTTTCACTTCATCAGTGCCCGACATCCATTCGATACCGGCATAAATATCTTCGGTATTTTCGCGAAAAATCACCATATCCGTAGAATCCGGATTTTTTACCGGCGATGGAACGCCCTGATAGTATTTAACAGGCCTCAGGCAAACATAAAGGTCGAGCAACTGCCTCAAAGCCACATTCAGCGAGCGAATACCACCGCCAACCGGAGTAGTAAGCGGGCCTTTAATAGCCACCAGATATTCGCGGATTACATCCAGCGTCTCATCAGGGAGCCATACTCCTTTTGTGTTATAGGCCTTTTCGCCGGCCAGAACCTCTTTCCATACTATCCGGCGCTTACCAGGATAGCTCTTTGCAACCGCAGCATCAAACACTAATTGTGATGCACGCCAGATATCGGGACCCGTGCCATCACCTTCAATAAATGGGATAACCGGCATGTCCGGAACACTTAACTTACCCTTACTGATTGTTATTTTTTGTCCATCCATAATTTTACTTTTAGTGTGCAAAAATAAGAATTCATACGTTTACTTTTATTTTTTTATACTCTGTTTATTGATTCATTATCAATAAACCCAATTTATTCAATTACTTTATAAAAACTTATTGAATAAATTGAAGAAATCATTCAAAGTCAAGATTTAAACTTTGGCGCAGTTTATCAATGGCAGGATTTACTTTTGTCAGATGTTTATACTTTTCTTCATCGGTATAAAGCCGGGGAGCATCATCCTTGATTGCAGCAACAATATAACGAATGTCAACATTAGGATTATTGAGCGTTTTTCGGAAGAATGAGATCATAGCCGGTTTATGGGCCATGAACAATTCTTCCTCGATGCGGGAATGAATTGTAAGGAGAAAAGTATTTCCGTCTTCGACCTGGGGTTTGAGTTTTATCAGGGATGAGTAAAGCCGTTGTTCGGTTAATTTCACTGATTCGGCAAATGCTATCCATGCGTTATTCGCTTCATCAGCGGTAAAAGGAGTTGGCGGCATCGCATCTTCAACTGCCTTTATATCGGTATTTGCAGCAGGCGGTACGGGATGATTCGCCATTTTCATGGCCTGCTTGATCGAAAAAGAATCAGGAGGCCGGTTTGCGGGAGCAGCGGGAGTAGCGGGATCTGCCGGTTGTGGCTTTACCTGTGCGGGCTGCACAGCAGGTTTCGACGACCGGTACTTTGGCTCATCCTCATTTACCGTAAGCTTATTTTTCCCCGGAAAAACATTGCACAGTTGTATCAGCGCCAGTTCAACATGAAGCCGTTTATTACGACTTGCATTATACTGATAATCGGCTGCAGTAACAATTTCCATGCAACGGATAAGGAATTCGGCCGAACATAACGCCGTTTGAGAATAATATCGTTCACGTATTGAATCGCCCACTTCGAGTAACGGTAAGGTAATCTTATCACGGCTGATCAGCAGGTCGCGAAGATGACTTGATAAACCGGACAAAAAATTACGTGCATCAAACCCGTGATTCAGCACTTCGTTAAAGATCAGCAGCGACTGGGTGTAATTATTATCGAGAAACAAATCTACTAACCGGAAATAGTATTCATAGTCGAGCACATTCAGATTCTCGATAACATCTTTATACCGCACATTTGAACCGCAAAAGCTTACAATCTGATCATAGATAGATAAGGCATCACGCATTGATCCATCGGCTTTTTGAGCAATAATATTAAAACCATCGATCTCATACGTTATCTTTTCGCGGTCATCAATACGACAAAGTTGCCTGACAATAGTATTGATTTGTATCCGGTTAAAATCAAAGATCTGACAACGGGACAGGATGGTCGGTATTATCTTATGTTTTTCGGTAGTTGCAAGGATAAACAACGCGTGAACAGGCGGCTCTTCGAGTGTTTTAAGAAAAGCGTTAAATGCCTGGGCAGACAACATATGTACTTCATCAATGATATAGACGCTGAAACGGCCTAACTGCGGGGGGATTCGCACTTTTTCGATCAGCAGGCGAATATCATCCACTGTATTGTTTGACGCAGCATCCAATTCATGAATATTATACGAGCGGTTTGCGGCAAAAGCCACACACGACTCGCACTGGCCACAGGGCTCGATATTCGGGCCGGGATTTTTACAATTCAGCGTCTTGGCAAAAATTCTGGCTGTAGTAGTTTTACCAACACCACGGGGACCGCAAAACAAATAGGCCTGAGCCAGATGATTATTACGAATAGCATTTTTAAGCGTTTGTGTAATTGACTCCTGCTCAACAACCGTATCAAACGTCTCGGGACGGTATTTACGGGCAGATACAATAAAATTATCCATCGGCTTATTTTGAAGCAAAGATAAGAAACCATCAGCGGTAATAATTCATACTGTTGATATTTTATTAACATAACAGGTCGCTACATTAAAATTAACAGAATAATAAAAATTAAAATAACCAAACCGGATACGAATCCATATACTTATCCTGATATAAACTACTTAACTGATTATTAATAATTTAATTAAATTACATTTCTGATGAAAAAAGCATTATAAATATTGCATAAATGAAATTATTTCTATCTTTGTGCCCTGTTTTAAAAATTAATAAATATTTAACTGTATGACAAACCATTATGAAACCGTTTTCATTTTAACTCCCGTTTTATCTGATGATCAGGTAAAGGAAACGGTACAAAAGTTTCGCAGTTATATTACATCCAGTGGAGGTAATATATTGCACGAAGAGGATTGGGGGCTGAAAAAGTTGGCCTATCCCATCCAGAAAAAAAGCACAGGGTTTTATCATTTGATCGAATTTACGGCAGATGGGCCTATGGTAGAAAAACTTGAAATTGAATACAAGCGCGATGAGCGGATTATCCGGTTCCTGACGGTGAAGCAGGACAAGTATGCTGTAGAGTACAGCAACAAAAAGAAAGCAAAAAGAACAGAAAAAAAGACGGAGGCATAAACTATGGCAATAAAAGATAATGACATCCGGTATCTGACACCGGTAACGGTAGATGTGAAGAAAAAGAAATACTGCCGTTTCAAGAAGAATAAAATCAAATACATTGATTATAAGGATCCTGAATTTCTGAAAAAATTTCTGAATGAGCAGGGTAAAATTCTACCACGCCGTATTACCGGCACATCGCTCAAATATCAGCGAAGGTTAGGTACTGCAATAAAAAGAGCGCGGCACCTTGCCCTCCTGCCCTATGTTATTGACTTGCTTAAATAAATAATGGCGTACGACTATGGAAGTGATATTAAAACAAGATGTAGATAATGTTGGGCATAAGGACCAACTGGTTAAGGTACGTGATGGCTTTGCCCGCAACTATCTTATACCGAAAGGACTTGCCGACCTGGCAACCCCTTCGGCAAAAAAAATGTTAGCCGAAATTGTTAAACAACGCCAACATAAAGAAGAAAAATTAAGAAAAGAGGCCGAAGCGATAGCAGAAAAGATAAAGAGTTTAAAAATAACCATTGGCGCTAAAACCAGCACCAAAGGCAAAATTTTTGGCTCGGTCAATAATATACAGATTGCTGAAGCGCTCGAGAAACAAGGCGTAGCTATTGATCGTAAAAATATCTCGCTGAGAGAAGATCAGATTAAAGAAGTAGGTAAATTTAAAGCCCGGATCAAGGTATACAGGGATATCAGCGTAGATGTTGAATTTGAAGTTATTGCTGAATAAACCCTGATTTTTCAGTTGATTAATCTCAACTGAAAAACGTCTTGAAAATTTAATCGTTAGCTGATTGCTAATAATAAAATTTTCTACAGCATGGTTACCGGGTACGCTCAACCGAAAAAACATTTGATCTGTTTGTAATTTTAAACTGCAAAATCCAGAAAAAATTAAGAACCGAAAAAGAAACGGCTGGCCAAAAATCAGCCGTTCTTTTTAGTGTCAACAGCCAATGGTCAGAAACCACTCTGATAATCTCTCCAATTCTTCTTCTTCTCGTACTTCAAATCTTTGAGCATTGCTGATTTCACATTGATTCTGAACTCGTAAAACTTATGAATTCCAAATGGTGAGAACTGCATACTCATTTCCCAACAATGCAGGTCGCGATAGATATTAAAAGTGGTATAGGTAATCTGCTTCATTTTAAAGTCATATCCCGAGGTAACGGCAATACGCCAGTTTTTAGTCGGGCTTAATTGTCCCGAAACCGTTAGTGCCTGAATAATGTCTGCTTTATAATACGGTTTAGAGTAATTGAAGTCGTATCCGATACTCAGATTCCATGGGATCGAAAAATAGTCATAATCGCTTGTCGAAACAGATGTTTCGCTCTCTGGCTGCACGGTATCAGTTATATCAGATTTTGTTTTCCGCGTAAAAAAACCATTGCCAACACTAAAGTTTGTAGATGTCCGGAAACTGGTAAGATGAGCGATTTTTCCTTTGGCATCATAATAAAAAGTATCCCGCCTGAAATAACTGAAAGGCCGTCCCGGCACCGAATCAAAATCATATAAATCGTACACTGCGCCTGCCTGCAGGTCAATGGAATTATTGAATAACCGGGTACCGGCATCTACATTAACATTGCTCCAGTTAAACTCTTTAGCATAAATATTATAATTCGTACTAAAGTCAAAACGGTCAAAAATGGCAATCTTCTTAAATTCATTAACCGTATCTTTATCATTACGCAGTTTCATTTCGACATTGTTTTTAAGAGAAAGCGCCACATTAGCTGCTTTGCCGTTGAGCGAAGGAGTACCATAAATACGGTTATCGAACCGTGAATAAACTTCGGCAATACCTTCGGATGGGTTATTATTACGATAAACCGTATCATAATAATTGGGCACAAAACGTCTGATATCGGGCAGATAACTTAAGCTGGCCGATGGGGTCATCACATGGCGCACAGCAACAAACTTCCAATCAGGATTAATACCCTGATACATCATATATACCTTAGGGTTATAGGTAAAAGAAACACCCGGTTTCACCGAATGGCCATAAACCCAATCATTGATGGTATCGGTAACAACGCGTCCGGTTTGAACCTGATATGCGGTATCATAATAGCTCTCGTAATGTTTTCTTATATATTCAGGATACATTACCCCATCATAGGTTACATTGGGTGTAATAGTGAAATTGCTGATGGGTTTAATGTTCATGCTCACCGGGATAGTATGCATATAGCCCTTATCATTCATTCGCATAGCCCGGTTAAAATCATCGAAGAGAATCGTATCATAAGTATTCACATTATTCTCAAATTTAGAGTTAAATCCAACCTGAATATCATCGCTCCACCGTTGTTTGGCGGTACTCTTGTTTGATTTAAAGGGGAACTGCCGCTGCATATCAAACGCAAATTCGGGCAACTTAAAGTCCACACGCTGTGTTTTTCGGTTCTGACTATGACGAAGGTTTGAAGAGAAACTAAACGGACTGTTAGGAATAGAACGGAAATACGAAATGTTTGAAGATTTGGTGGCAGTGGTGTAATTCTCTACCTCGTACGATTGATTTTTATCGTATGAAGTATTGCTGAAATTAACATTGGCCGAAAACCTGCTGTTCGGGTTGGCCTTAGGATCCTGGTCGTGACGCCAAACAACGGCCATATCTTTCTGCTTCATGTAATCAGGTAATCCCTTTTCAGATGTTATATCTTCAAAATAATTACCGGTAAATTCGCCATTAAAACGATACCGCTTCACATACCGTGTATTGACGTTCGTTCCCCATGTTTTATTTGTATAATAAGCGCCAGTTAAGCTTAAATCCATATAATCGCTAATTGCGAAATAGTACCCGCCATCTTTGAGAAAAAAACCGCGTCGTTGTTCCTGGCCGTATTCCGGGATAAGAACACCGGACTTGCTGCCTTTGCTGTTTGGGAAGAATCCAAAGGGCAAACCGATAAAATACAACGGCACATCTTCAAGCACAAGATATGAAGGGCCTGCAACAATCTTATCATCGGGGATTACTTTGGCTTTAGACAAGGCAAGGTAGAAATGCGGATGTTCAAACTCACAGGTAGTGTATTTCCCTTTACGAAGATGGATCTGTTCATTGGCGTGTCTTTTTACTCTGTCGCCATGCAGATACCCGCCCTCCTGTTCGGTGATAACCTCTTTTATAATACCTTTCTTTGTCTGAAAATTATAGGTCATCTCCTTTGATTTGAACTCCTCATCCTTCTCTTTAAACACCGGTGTTCCGGTAAAAACACCAGCCGTATCTTTAATACCGGCGGCAAAAACCAGCTTATCAGCCATACCAAACTCAATATAATCGGCCTTAAGTTCAATCTCCTGATAGTTTACAACACCGTTTTTATAAAGGAATACACGCTTATCGGTAATATCAAACATAATAGAATCCTGACTGACATAATGCACGGGCGCTTCAATTACATTCTCTTTTTTCTTAAGTGTCCGGGAAGTATCGGTAACAGATGTGTCTTTCAGCGCCGAATCGGCTAAACCGGAACCGACATCGGATGCAGGAACAAATACAGTATCAAATCGAGAAATCAACGTATCAGAAAATTGAGCCAACGAATCCTGTGCCGATGCCCGACTGACAATCAACATCCCTGATAAAAAACCAGAAAGAATGTATATACGGATAAAACGCAAAGCCAATTACATTTTTTATTAATTTTGACCGATGGGCAAAAGTATATAAAACCACCCAAAAACCATATACGAAGAGCAAGTAATACAATGAATTCCAGATTAACTCTACTCGCAACACTTGTACTACACCTGAATGGGCTTTTACCATTATCCGGCCAGCAGGCGAATGCGATTCTAAAGACAGTAGTAATTGATGCGGGGCACGGAGGCAAAGATCCCGGAGCGATTCTTTACGGAGTAAATGAAAAAGATATAACACTCTCCATAGCGCTGAAACTTGGTAAATACATCGAAGATAATATCAGTGGCATTAAAGTGCTTTACACACGAACAACTGACGAGTATCTTGAACTGCATAACCGGGCCGAATTTGCGAATAAAAACAATGCCGATTTATTTATTTCTATTCATGCCAACTCAAATCAGAACCGCGAAGTATCAGGCGCTGAGACCTACGTAATGGGGCTGCACAAGTCGGAAAGCAATCTTGATGTTGCCCGGCGCGAGAATGCTGTAATTCTCACTGAAAATGATTATTCAGAGAAATATGAAGGATTTGATCCCAATTCGGCCGAATCATATATTATCTTTTCCATCATGCAAAACACCTACCTGAGCCAGAGTATCGGGTTTGCCTCCAGCATTCAAGACCAGTTCAGAGACCGTGTTCACCGTTACGACCGTGGCGTAAAACAGGCCGGATTTCTGGTATTATGGAAAACAGCCATGCCCAGCGTACTGATCGAAGTCGGATATTTGTCTAACAAAGACGAAATGACATTTCTATCATCAGAAACAGGACAGGATTATATCGCATCGGCAATATACAGGGCCTTTAAAGATTATAAACTGAATATAGAGAGCCGGAGCAATTTCAATACGGCTGCGCCAAAAAAGACCGCTAAAAATCAATCGGCTGCTCCGGTGTTTCCCAAATACAAACCATCGGCTGAAAAAAATAAACCAGACACTATTTTAACCGGCCACTATACAATACAAATCGCCTCATCACAATCGCCATTAAGCATAAACGATCCTGTTTTTAAAGGATATTCAGATATTAAAGAATATAAAATACTTGACACATACAAGTATACCATCGGCAACGAAAAAGATTTCAGAAAAATTCTTGCTTTGAAAAACAAAATACTTAAGGATTTCCCTGAAGCATTTATAGTTGCCTCACAAAATGGAAAAATAATCACTATACAAGAATTGATTATCCCCAAATAAAAATAATTATTTAGATTTGTGCTCAATGAAATTAAGTAACGAAACAAAAATAGGCATCATTGTACTCATTGTCCTCGGATTGTTCATCTGGGGGCTGAACTTTCTGAAAGGGCTGGATATGCTAAAGCGTACACGTACCTACTATGCGGTATATAGCAGTATCCGCGGATTAACAGGAGCCAGCCCGATTACAGTCAATGGTATGCGGGTAGGACAGATTGAAAAAATCTCTTTTCTGTACGACAGTAAACAGAGTATTTTAGTTAAACTGGCTATTCAAAAACGGTTTAAGCTCACGCAGGGTAGTATTGCTCGAATCTACAATGCTGATATCATGGGAACTAAAGCGATAGAAATAATACCGAACGATACAAATGTTTATTTAAAAGTCAACGACACATTGCTCAGTGATATAGAAATAGAACTGAAAGAACAGATATCGAGAGAATTGTCTCCGATTATTGATAAAGTGGATATTTTGTTAGCCGGACTCGATAGTATTGTTCTTGAAGCGCTTCACAAAGATAACCGCAGATACATTTCCAGAAGTATCACAAATCTGTATCTGACTACCCAAATGATTCAGGAAGAAAAAGAAAGGATTCGTGACATATTAGCCAATATTGAATCTGTAACACAAATGTTAAAGGCATATAATGATGAGATGGATAAGATTATGTCATCCACAGCAAACCTTACAGCGGCAATTAACAAGTCGGATTTGGTTCCAGCCATTAACAAGGCAAACGAAGCGCTCACCGAAGTGCACAATATCCTTGCCAAAATTGACAGCGGCGAAGGTACTCTAGGATTGCTTGTAAATAATGATTCGCTCTATTGGCATCTGGACAGCGCATCAAAAAGTTTAGATCTGCTGCTGAAAGATTTAAAAAACAGTCCGAAAAAATATGTACATTTTTCACTGTTCGGACGCAAAGAAAAATCAAAAAAATGAGCATGTACTTAGTGTGACAAGCCATTCGAAAAATTGTTTTAAAATTTTACTTGAACTTTTGATTAGTAATAATGTGTTTTTTAATTCATTACTAAAAAACTCAATATAAATAATTAATTATCAATGATTTAATTGCATGAAGAAAAAGTTAAATTATTTTTAATTTTTAAATCACTGTAAATAACACTCATACATTTTTTTTAATAAAAGCAAGTATTTTATCTTTTTTTTTTTACTTTTTTTTTTACAATATTGCTATCTGAATTTTTACACAAACTACTAACAAATTAATGATAGAAGAAAATGTATCAAAAGGTTTGGAATAATTGTTTAAAGATCATCAAGGACAATGTTCCTTCACCCAGTTTTAAGACCTGGTTTGAGCCAATAGTTCCAATCCGGCTCGAGAATAATATACTAACAATACAAGTTCCCAGTCCTTTCTTCTACGAATATCTGGAAGAGCAGTACATTGACATCCTGCGTAAAACCTTAAAGAAAGAATTAGGCCCCGATGCCAAGCTTGAATACAGCGTAGTGTTGGAAAACACAAACATTACCAATAACAAGCCCTATACCATTAAAGTACCGACTAAAAACAAAGCCGAGCTGATGAATAAGCCGGTTAGTGTTCCGTATAAATCAGAAGATCCGGAAGAATCGGTTATAAAAAATCCATTTGTTATTCCAGGGATTAAGAAGTTGAATATTGACCCGATGCTCAATCCGCAGTTCTCGTTCTCAAATTTTATCGAAGGCGAATGCAACCGGCTTGCCCGCCAGGCAGGAGTTGCAGTTGCTGACAATCCAGGAGGCACTGCCTTTAATCCACTGCTGATTTACGGAGAATCAGGGCTAGGCAAAACACATCTTGCTCAGGCCATCGGTGTCAAAGCAAAAGAAAAATTCCCCGAGAAAATCGTTCTCTATGTTTCAGCCAATAAATTCCTTACGCAATATGTTGATGCGATGAGAAATGATACAGGCAACGATTTTCTTCATTTCTACCAGATTATTGACCTGCTCATTATTGACGATATCCAGGAATTAGCCAATAAAACCAAAACTCAGGATGCCTTTTTTCATGTATTCAACCATTTACAGCAGAACAGCAAACAAGTTATTCTAACCTGCGATAAACCACCGGTTGAATTGCAGGGAATGGAACAACGACTGCTCTCACGTTTTAAATGGGGCTTATCGGCCGAACTTCAGGCGCCTGATTACGAAACACGCATAAATATCCTTAAACATAAGCTTTACTATGAAGGTATTGAAATGCCGGTTGAAGTAATCGAATATATTGCCACGCATATCACCACCAATATCCGAGAACTTGAAGGAGCGCTGATTTCGTTGCTGGCGCAGGCCACACTGAATAAAAAAGAAATCACGCTTGAACTGGCAAGGATCATTATTGACAAGATCATTAAAAACACCAAGAAAAACATCTCCATTGACTATATTCAGAAAATTGTATGTAACTACTTTAATGTTCCCATTGACCTTATCCATTCCAAAACGCGCAAACGCGAGATTGTACAGGCACGCCAGATTGCTATGTATTTCTCCAAAAGTTTAACGAAAGCTTCATTAACCACCATCGGTTCACAAATCGGGGGAAAAGATCATGCCACCGTACTGCATGCATGTAAAACAGTTAATAATCTTATGGATACCGACAAAAAATTTAAAGGCCAGATAGAAGATCTTGAGAAAAAACTTAAATCATAATTAAAAGGCAGGTTCACATCGAACCTGTTTTTTTTGTCCAATTAAATGATATACCTGATTATAAGTATTATTTGTGTTGCCGGTCTCTTCATCTCATTCAAGGTGATGGACAAATATCCAATCACACTCTCTGTTTCAATTTTTATCAGCTACGCAGTTTCTATCCTTTTCTCCTTAACAGGTATAACAAATGGTCTTCAACCCGCCATATTAACAAGTAAATGGCTTTGGTTTGCTGCATTTACATCCGGCTTTTTTATCTTCAATTTCTTTATGATTGGCCTTTGCACAAAAAGGTTAGGTATTGCTGTAACATCTGTAGCCAATAAACTCTCACTCATTATACCGGTTACGCTGTCTATGCTTATTGATCCGCTGGATACGCCGGATATACAAAAGCTATCAGCCATCGCGTTATCCCTTGTTGCCATAGTGCTGATCCTCTATCCTTCGGGTAAAACCGGTTTCACGCTAAAAGATATCTGGCTTGCTGTTGCCCTCTTTGTCGGTGTTGGCACTGCCGATGCATCCCTGAAATACGCACAGCAAAAACTTCTTGGCCCCGATGAGCTCTCTTTATTCGTAACCTGTGTTTTTATTTTTTGTTTTATCTACTCAACCATTGTTTTTATCTGGCAAAAAACACCGGTTAAAGAATTCAGTAATCGTTATAACTGGATTACAGGCCTGCTGCTTGGCGTCACCAACTGGGCCGCCTTTATTACACTTATGATGGCCCTCGACCATGTACGCGCCAACGGGACAACCATGAGAGGTTCGGTACTCTTCGGGATAAATAATCTCGGAATTGTAAGTATCAGTGTTCTTGCCGGTTTTATTATTTTTAAGGAAAAAATATCTGCTTTAAATATTACCGGAATTTTAACAGCAGTGGCAACCATCCTTTTACTAACCTTTTTTGCTCTGTAAATGGATAAATACAACTATATCACCCTGCGTGAACCATCAACAGGGTTGTATAAAGAAAAAGCAAGCCGTTTCATGGCATTTGCATATCCTGTGAGCAGTGAGGATGAGGCCCAGGCGCTGATTAAAACACTGCGCAGCGAATACCACGATGCACGGCACTGGTGCTATGCCTACCGTTTAGGGCCTGAACCGCTTACCGAACGGTCGTCCGATGACGGCGAACCGGCGAACAGTGCGGGAAAACCTATCCTCAACCAATTAAAGGTACATCAGCTCATAAATGTTCTGATTGTTGTAGTGCGTTATTTCGGGGGAACGCTGCTGGGCGTTGGCGGACTTATACAGGCCTATCGAAACGCCACTGCTGATGCTATCAGTAAGGCAACAATCATTCATCAAACTATACAAAAAAAATTCACTATTCATTTTCCCTACACAGCTTTAAATGTTGTATTTGCTACTCTAAAAACAAACAATGCCATAATTTATGATAAACAAATCGGATCGCTTTGTTATGCCCGCTTCTCAATTGACCTGCCGGCAGCTGAACAACTGATAAATAAGCTTATAATTATCGGCAAAAATATTAACATTTCACCGGATGAAACACAAATATAAGCCACAGAACCGCCAACGAACCATTGTTCAACCCCGAATCTCCGGGAAGACCGCCACGGCATTAAATTGGCTTAATCCATTTGACTTTATCTCAACTTCAATATACAATAATTGAGTCGCATGAATAATTTTTTTACTTTTACTGAAAATACCTGCCGAAAATGAAGAAGAAAAGTTTAGTATCAATCACCGATTTCAGCAAAAACGATTATCTGAAAATACTGGATATTGCTTTGGAGTTTGAAAAAAATCCCGAGCCGACCATCCTGAAAAATAACGTGATTGCCACACTCTTTTTCGAGCCCTCCACCCGCACACGGTTGAGCTTCGAAAGCGCCATTACCCGGATGGGAGGAAGATACATCGGGTTCAGCGATACAAAAACCACGAGTATAGCCAAAGGGGAGTCGTTCAAAGATACCATACGTACCATCAGCAATTATTGCGATATGATTGTAATGCGGCATCCTCTGGACGGCAGCGCACGCTATGCTTCGGAGGTCGCATTAGTTCCGGTGATCAATGCCGGCGATGGCACAAACCAGCATCCTACCCAAACTCTGCTCGACCTTTACTCTATAAAAAAAACGCAAAACACACTCGATAATCTGACTGTTTTCATGGTGGGCGACCTTAAATACGGACGAACGGTACACAGTTTACTAATGGCTTTGTCCGAATTTAACACCAATTTCTATTTCATCTCACCCGAAGAACTGAAAATGCCTCAGGAATATAAACTCCACCTCGACAACCGTGGACTGCAATACAAAGAACAAACCGATTTGTCGGAAGACCTTGAAAAAGCAGATATCATCTATATGACACGCGTTCAGCAAGAGCGGTTTACAGATCCGATGGAATATGAAAAGACAAAGAATGCATATGTTCTGCGCAACCACATGCTTACAAACAGTAAGCCCAATCTGCGGATTCTACATCCCCTGCCCCGCGTCAATGAGATCAGTACTGATGTTGATGAAAATCCGAAAGCATACTATTTCACACAGGCATTAAATGGCGTATACATCCGCCAGGCCATCATTTCCCTGATTCTTGGATATAAATAACAACTCTACAATATGAAAGAGAAAAAAAAATTACAGGTCAGCGCCATCGAAAACGGCACAGTGATTGACCATATCCCTGCCCGCAATCTTTTTAATGTTATTTCTATTCTTGGGCTTGACAAAATTAAAAACCAAATTACCTTTGGCACCAACCTCGAAAGCCGGCGACTGGGACATAAAGCCATTATTAAAATAGCAGATACATTTTTTGCTGACAGCGATATCAATAAGATAGCGCTTGTAGCACCAGACGCCAAATTGAACATCATTAAAAACTATTCGGTAGCCGAGAAAAAAATGGTTTCCCTCCCGGATGAGATCAAAGGCATTGTTAAATGTATGAATCCACAGTGCATTACCAATCACGAATCCATCACTACACGTTTTACAGTGATCTCCAAAACAGATGTAAAATTAAAATGTCATTACTGCGAAAAAATTACCGACCAGCAGCATTTTGAGATTATCTGATACGGTCGGCTGATTTTACCAGTTCTTCGTCCTTCTTAATCGCTCTGGCCGCCAGATAAACCAGTATCAGCGCAACGGGCGGGATCACAGATGAAAAATGAAAATATACAATCAATCCTTTATGAGTATACATTGCTAGAACTCCGGCGATCAGGGCTGTAAATCCAATCAGCAGAATTGAAGCAACCCTGCAAAGCCGTAACTGAACTTGCCGGTTACGATACAACAGGATAGTAACCAAAAGAATAATCATTAATCCATATAGAAATATTTCAGCAGCCAGTAACGATATTTTCTGTTGAGCGCCTGAAATCCGGTTGAACCACATTGTTAGCAACCGGCCATCGGCCGTCAGAAGGCGAGCAATGGGATTATAGCCCAATACAGCAATCAGAGATGCTGCAAGGATAAGCCATACAGTTTGTATTCTCTGTATCATACAAAATAGGGGGCAATCATTTTTTTCAGTTCATCATATCCGTTGACGACAGGAAACGCGGGATAATCTTTAATAACATTATCAGGTGGCCTGAAAAGGATTCCCTTATCGGCTTCACCAAGCATACTGATATCGTTATATGAATCGCCAAAAGCCAGAACCTGATAATTCAACGATTTTAATGCCTTAACAACCATACGCTTCTGGTCGGGTTGACGCAGATGATAATCCGAAATCATCCCATCTGCAGCGGTTGACAGATTATTACAGAATAAAACGGGACGTTGCAGTTTTTCCATCAACGGACCGGCAAATTCAATAAAAGTATCTGAAACAATAATGAGTTGAGTCACTGACCTCAGCCAGTTCAGAAAATCGAGCGCGCCATCTAATGGCTGAAGGGTTGCAATCACCTTTTGTATATCGCTCAACTTAAGATTATGCTGCTTAAGAATTTTAAGCCGGTGCTGCATCAGCCGGTTATAGTCGTTAATATCACGCGTGGTGAGCTTAAGTTCATCAATGCCTGTTATTCGCGAAACATTGATCCATACTTCCGGTACAAATACGCCTTCAAGATCTGAACAAACAATATACATATCTCATCCTCCGCTGTTAAAATCCGGATGGTAAAAATACAATTCTTTTGCAAAAAACAACAGTTTACGGATGTAATTGCTAACTGTATGCACGGCGATTCTTCCCTTCAATAAAATGTATAAATGAAGTATTAGCGGTGCGGTTGCCGCCGGGGGTAGGATAATTACCAGTGAAATACCAGTCGCCGGTGTTTTCAGGACAGGCAGCATGAAGGTTCTCGATTGACTGATAGACAATCATTACCTCGGCATTAATACCAGAGTTATAGGTAAGCATTTGGGATATTTTTGCCGATATCTGCTCAGGAGTGAATGGCCGGTAAATCTCTTTAACATGATTTACCCTTTTTTCACGCGGCTGCGATGCATCGGCCACACAATTATTGTACACCTTGTTAATAACCGATTCCTGTCCGGTTTCTTTCAGTAACTCAATGGCAGCCCTGAAAGCAATAAAATCGTTGAGTTTAGCCATATCAATCCCATAACAGTCGGGATAACGTATCTGCGGAGATGACGATGCAATAATGATTTTTTTCGGCCCCAGACGGTCGAGGATGCGCAGAATACTGCGGCGGAGCGTAGTTCCACGAACAATAGAATCGTCAATAACCACCAGGGTATCAATTCCCGGACGCACCGATCCGTAGGTTATATCATAAACATGGCCAACAAGGTCATCGCGACTCTTATCCTGTGTAATAAATGTACGCAGCTTGATATCCTTTAATGTCACCTTTTCAACCCGTGGCTTCAACAGCAGCAATTTGCGAAGTTCATCAGCAGTAAGTGATTTTCCTTTCTCGCCGATCGTTTTAAGGTTATTTTCAGTAACATATTCTTCAAGCCCTTTAATCATGCCATAGAAAGCCACTTCGGCAGTATTGGGAATAAACGAGAAAACGGTATTTTCGAGGTCGTAGTTAATATTTTTAAGTAAAACAGGGACTAATAGCTGACCCAATTTTTTACGTTCAGAGTAAATATCCTGGTCGTTGCCTCTTGAGAAATAGATACGTTCAAACGAACAGGCCTTACGCTCCTGTGGCTCGCGCACCAGTTTTTCACTAACCGAACCATTCTGTTTAATGATAAGCGCATATCCGGGTTTCAGTTCCCTGATGGCCGAATATTGCTGATTAAAGGCCGTTTGAATCACCGGTCTTTCCGATGCAGCAACCACCACTTCATCGTTGGCAAAATAATAGGCCGGCCGTATACCCCAGGGATCACGGCAAACAAAGCAATCGCCATGTCCGAGCATACCGGCAATAACATAACCGCCATCCCATTTCTTACTCGACTCCATCAGCACATTTTCTATGCTCAGATGCCCGCCAATCAATTTTGATATCTCGGGATTATCATGCCCCTTTTTCTTAAAAAAGTCGAACAGTTTTTGATTTTCAACATCCAGAAAATGACCAATGTTTTCAAGCATTGTTACTGTATCTGAATAATCCTTAGGATGTTGTCCAAGATCAATCAGCCGCTGGAAAATCTCGTCAACATTGGTAAGGTTAAAGTTTCCGGCAACAACAAGGTTACGCGTACGCCAGTTATTCTCACGCATTACCTGGTGTACAAACGACTTATTATTTTTTCCGAATGTGCCATAGCGCAGATGCCCAAGATAAACCTCGCCTGCAAAGGGCTCATTATTCTTAAGCCACGGAATATCCTGCAGAAGTCCCGGGTCCTTCTTTTCAATCTTTTTAAACTGTTTGTAAATCTTTCTGAAGATATCATCAATAGGCGACTGATCTATCGAACGGTGCCGCGATAAATAGCGGGTGCCGCTGGGCGTATCAAACTTCAGACAAACAATGCCGGCTCCATCCTGCCCCCGGTTATGCTGCTTCTCCATCAACAGATAAAGTTTCTCAAGCCCATATCGCCACGACCCGTATTTATACTGGTAATACTCCAGTGGCTTCAGAAGCCGGATCAGCGCTATGCCGCATTCGTGCTTGATGGGTTCACTCATTGTGCGTTTATTTCACCTCAGGATAATTAATTTTTGTTTGTACAGGAAATGCATTAGGGAACTGCTCTTTAATTTTTCGAAGTGCTCTTAAACAATTCAACCGGGTGCGAAAATCGCCAACATACACTTTAAAATAAGGAGATGCATATTGCCTGTAAACAGGAATCTCAGGATAATAAGTCAGAAAACGTGTTTTGGCCTCAAGTGATGCATCGCGGGCATATGAGCCAAGATCGGAATATATCCTGATGCGCCAGCCGGGAATTTTTCCTGTACGGTAATTGATAGCTGTGTGCTTATTTATCAACATCTGAATACGTTGATCCTGATAAATCCTTATCTTGCCGCCGCGACTATCATTAGATAAAGTATTGAATATCGAGCCGGCGCCGGTGACTGTTTGTGCTTGAATAAAACTGCCGGGAAGAAGTAAAAACATACCAACCGGTAACCACTGTTTAAATCGCTTCATGGATTGAACCATCAATACTGCATTGTCAGCCAATTTATTGCCCTTGCCGGACCTTACATGCAGATACAGCATCAGGTTCTGCAAAGGTAACAATTTTTTAACCCGCATTTCTTCAAAAAAAGAAATGTTTTTATAAAACCTCTAACTACCCGCCCATCTGTTTTCATGTAATCCGCTAAACATTGGTTTATCCCTGATTTTTCAGTTGATAAATTTCAACTGAAAAACGCTCTTGAAAATCAATCC
>CAZRNJ010000007.1:0-10545 GCA_964601385.1 uncultured Bacteroidales bacterium
AAATATACAAATAATACTTAATATTACGTCATATTATATTTAACTTAACACTAGATAAGAATTAAAGCGTTTCATGGGTTCGATTTCCTTACAACCACCCCTTTTATAATATTCTTGATATTTTGTAAAATTAATTCTCTGAACCAAGCATAGGCATTATTTGTCCATCGCTGCGGATGAAGAGTAATCATCAACTGATCCGGCAATAAACCTTGTTCGGCCAAATGACAAATCGTCCGGGTGTTTCGTATCGTATATTTAAAATTCATCGTATCTGTTTTGTCGCGAATACTGATTTGTTTATTTGCCCACGTACGGCCCGTATCGCTTAAATAATACATAGAATTAAAATCCATATCCAGATAGGGTTCAAGAATTAATCCGAATTTTTTATAATCATACTTTTCCCATAATTTACGATTATCAAATTTTGATAACGGGCTGCCATGCATACAAATAGTTTGTACAGGATACAATTGACGAAAAATTGCTAAATGATTGCTAAATGACTGATAAGCCAAAGCCATGTTTCCCTGATTCATGGCCAAATCTTCATAATGATATCCGATTTCATGGCCAAGCGCTGAAATTTTATGGATAATATCCTTGTTAAAACTCTGTTTTACAATCCTGAAATAATAAGTTCCGGCAATACCCATTTGATGCTCGATTTTTGCCATGTTAAAAGAATTAAGTGGTCTGAGATCTACATCATGCCTTAAAAAAATCACCTTGCCGGTTCTTTGCTGAAAATATTCCTTTACAGGCAAAAAATGATATCCGGCACGCAACAAACTTTCAATCATTTGCTGGAACCTGTATAAAGTAAAATCCAAATTTTTCATTTAATAGAATGCATATTTGCTCTCCGGAATTGATCCTGGTACGAAGGATTATCCAACATAATTTGTTTGCTCTCCGGATAATTACTGATAAACCAAAATAAAAATGATGTAACATCTATTTTATCAGCAATCAATTTCCCCTTTTGTGCTTTAAATGCTTTCTGGAGGGAGTTTTCTGATAACCATTCGGTAATCTTCTCAAACAACAAACGGGGCTGACTGGCATTAATTCCGACGGTTAAACGATATTTATTTTCCAGTTCATTCAATATACTAATTTTGCCGATCATCCGGTTAAAACGTATATTAGGAGTACCGAGCAATGCCGCTTCAACCGACATACTCTGACTATCACTAATGAGCATATCCGAAAAATATAAATAATGATGAATATCCTCAATCTTTCCATTAAACCGATACGGTTCAAAATCCACAGGCAATGACCGTGCGGATGAAATAAGAATTCGTCCCCATGGCTGAAGCATATTAATAATCTGCCGGACAATCTCATCGGTTAGTCCTGTATTGCTAAAATCATGATATGAGTTCATATCTGAAAGCCGGATCATAAAATATTTTTGACCCGGACTGATTACAACTTTACTCCTGTCTGGATTGAACCATGCAGGATGCAAATAAGCAAGTTTCTGAATCCCGTTATAATGAATCGTTTTTGGATTGAAAATGCCATTATTTACTCCATGGGGTGACAAAACAGTACTGAACATTGGATAACAGGTTAAAGCTCCCAGATACATCATGTAAGAAAGATTAATATCATCCTCACCCAAAAAGACAGAAGGAATTCGTGTAATCAATGAAATATGCCCAATTTCGGGCGACGTTCCGATCATCAAATGCGGCTTGATTTTATTTACATATTTAAACAAACGATAATCCCGTTTTAATAATGAAACAGAAATACTGAAAATGTTTTTTTTTCTGTACACGTCTGAAAGAAATGTTACGGAATAACCGGCCAATAAACCCCTAAGTATGTCTTTGTCTTTCGCTGTAATGAAAATTTCATATCCCGCAGCATACAATTGTCCCATCAAATTTCTGTATAAATGAAAATGAGCAGGATGATTTAACTGAAACAAAAACTTTTTATGTTCTTTTAACGTGCTCATGTATTACGCGGGCGATATTTCTTATTTCTTTCATTGTTATTAACCGATGAACCGGTATACTAACGATTTCCGTAACTATTTTTTCCGTAACGGGGCATGATCCGGGTTGATAGCCGAATTCTAATGCCCATTCTACACATTTTGAAAAATGCTTACCTGCTTCAATATTAATCTTCAGCAGATTATCTATTAAAATATCCCGGTTTTGTATCAGCAATGCAAAAACATATCCATTCGAACCTTTTGCAATGGGTGCAATATCTATTTTTTCATTCAACAATAATAATAGCTGACGGATATTCTCTTTCTGCCGAGATAAGGACTGCAGGCAAAAATCAAAAAAATATCCGGTCTGATTTATTAATCGTTCATCTTCTTTAAATTCTTTAAAACTCCATTTCCCGGTCAGATCAAGTTTTTGATCAGCCCGTTTGCCGAATTTATAAGTTATTAATCCATAAAACGGGGGCTTAAGTAATATTGAAAAAAGAAAAATTTTTACTGTCTGAAAATACTTTTCTATATATGGCTGTCCGGATAATTTTTTAAAATTCTGCCGGATATCCGGGAAAGCACTAAAATCATTTACTATAGCCCAGCCACCATAACCGATAGACGGAAATTTAGCCAATCCGGATGAAAACACCGAGGCCTGCCCCAGCGTACCTGCATAACGTCCTTTACTGGTTGTTAAAAAAGCATGCGCACAATCCTCAATGATAATTTTATTCTTAATAATCTGCCGGATTTCGTTGAATTTTTCCGGTATTCCAAAAAGATGAGTAATAATAAGTATATCCATCAAACCGGATTTTTTCTTCAGATCATCCATATCTAAAGTAAACTCCCTCGTTATATCAATAAAAACCGGAATAGCACCTGCTTTAGCTATTGCCCTAAATACTGTCTGACATGTAAAAACCTGCACGCCCACACGTAAGGGTTTACCATTTGTTTGCACTGATGAAAGCAAAAGCCGCAACGCTGTTCTTCCATTATTAGTGGCGAATATCTGATCTTGATCTATACCAAATTGATTCAACAACCGGTGACTGTTTCGTCTTTTCCTCCATTGAATCAGATACCCTGCTAAAGGAAACAAATAGTAAAACCGGGGTATTAACCTAAAGCCCATTTCTGTCAATTTTTTTAATCTCTTTGGCCGGCATACCTGCTACAACAGTATATTCCGCAACATTTTTATTAACTAATGAACCGGCTCCGACCACAGCGTATTGACCGATTGTAATATCGGGAAAAACTATACACCGTGCCCCAAGCCAACAATCATTACCAATTACTATGGTTCCGCGCACAGGTTTATAAAATACATCTAACCCCGACCAATTGGGGTCGGATGATAAAATAAGCATGACCTGTGGCCCAATGGCCACCCTGTCGCCAATACTAAGCATACAATTATCTTCTCTATTCATTGATGCAATAAATAATCCCTGACCCACATAAACCTGACGGCCTACTTTAAATCCACAGATTCGCAAACCCCAAACCCTCACGGCATTTAAAGGAAAATGTCCGGCCAGCCATTTGCCAAATTTCATCCGCAAACCATAAAGTAAACCACGCGAATTATTTGAATAATTACTGTATGCCATTTTAAAATTTTTTATTTTTAAACCATTTATATAAAATTATTGCTGCTTTCCCTGTTCTCATCAATAATGGTTTATGAATTCGTTCAAAACGGCCGAAATTAACTAACCGGCCTCCAAATTTAAGTTTATATTCCCGTACGCCATAAGGCACACCCGGTTTACCTGCACCACCAAAATCAAAAACTTTGTAACCCTTTTCTTTACTCCAGAGAATAATTTTCCAGGGCAGATAATCATTTGGATACTTATTATGATACTGCGAATCACTGCCTGCATACCAGTCATAAACCATATCCTTATAACAGAGTACTATCCTGAAAGCAATCATAATGCCTTCGTATTTACAGGCAAAAGCACGGGCATAACTGTGAGATAATGCAGCGTTTAAAAGCAAAGGATCCGGCGGCGCAGGCAAACCGATAGTCCTGTAGGTAGCCCGCACCAGATTAATACCCTGAAGCAATTCGCCGGACGAAGTTACCTCGCTGAATAATACTCCTTTATTTTCAGCGCGGCCAATGTTTCGCCTCCGCTCTTTGTGAACGTATGATAACAATTCATCTTTTCCGGGTTCGAGCGATATGTGTATATCAAGATGATCGGTAAATGTAAATCCTGCGTGTTTAAAAATTTCTTCACCGGGCATCTTAAAAAGATTACGCACCTGAGAATAAACAGCCCTTCCGTTAATCTTTTCAAGATATGCTTTAATTATATGTTCTATCAACTGAGGGTTATCATCTCTGACCAGCGGGCCGCCTGTAATGATAGCACGGGCAGTAAACCGGGAAAGTAAAGGAGGACCATTGGTAATAATCAAAGCCAGCAACACACCGGCAAGGGCTCCCTGGGAATCGGTCAGCAGTAAAGCCAGCGGTTGATAACCCTTTACGGTTTTATAAAGTTCATACATCCAGCGTGTCTGGAAAATATTTCCGTTCGGGTGATTTTTAACAAAATCATCCCACTGCCTGAATGTTTCGTCGCCGGCGGGTTCAATAATACGGAAGTCCATATAAAATCAAGATGCTAAAATACTATTGTAAACATCAATAATCCGCCGGGCAACAGAAGATACATCGAGTTTTTTTTCTTTCAGTTTATCTCTGCCGGAAAAATGCTCACGTATAGTCAGTGCATTTTTAATACCTGCTGCGATAGTCAATGGATCAAAAGATGTAACCGTGCAACCGGGAATATCACCGGCTACCTTGCGGGCATCGCCCACATCCGTGGCAACCACGGGACAGTTACAGGCCAATGCTTCCTTAATCACATTCGATGAACCTTCGCGAATAGATGTAGATAAAAGACAATCGGCTGCCGAAAGATAAAAAGGCACCTGACCATGACGGACATCATATACAGTATGCATTTCAACCAGCGGATCATTCAATGCGTTCAGGGCTGCAAGAGCCAATGGATAGTTTTTTTCGTACCGGGCAGGATCGGCAAGAAAAAGGACATGCTTTTTGTCCGGATTAAAACCAACCTTATGCCGTGCAAAAGAACGGTTTTGCGGTTGCATTAAATCCAAATCAACCCCATTAGGTATAACATACGCATTAGGTAAACCTATTTTTTCTTTCATCCGTTCAGATTTAACAATGGTTGCTTTCCAGATATTCCTGCTGCAAAACCGGATCAAACGGTTTGCCGATTCACTGATCTCAATATCACTGCCCATAAGAGATACAACGAGCGGGCTGTAAAAAGTCAGGGTAGCCGCAAAACCCGATAAGGCATAATGGGCATGGATGAGATTAAAAGAACCTTGTTTGATTTTTTTTCTGAGAGGAAAAATATTCTGCGCATACCCTCCCCATCCCTTGCCCCGGATACCGTAGTGTTCTACTTCAATACCTTCACGAATAAGTGAATTTGCCTGATTAAGAGCCAAAGGATTAATTCCGGCAACAGAGTTACCACTGCTGACAAAAAGAATTTTCATTCTTGATTTTTAATATACGCTGCTATGCAGTCGCAGTAAACCTGTTCCAGATCCAGTATTTTATAAACAGGCGTCCAATCATTGCCTGATTTTTCATAATAACAGTTCGATCGTTCATGCCCGACGGTTCCGAAATAAATGGCCTGAAACTCCAGCAAATGAAATTTCTTTCCATCATAACCAATATCAATGGATAAATGAGGGACATCGAGAAAAGTGAATATCTGTGAAGCAAAATCAAAGATTCCCTGAGGAGGCCTGGCCGTATCGCCATAATTATAGATGTCGTGTCCGCTGCCACTGGCACGGAAATCATTCTTCCGGTTGGGTCTTTTGAAAATATAATATTTTTTCCCGAAAATTAATATCTTCCAGTCATTGGACAATCCCGGGATAAAATTCTGCACAATAATTTTTTGCCGGTATTTCGAGTCCTTAACATATCCGGGATATTTAAATGTGCGGACTATATTTTTAAATTCATTGAAAAAATAAGGAGTACGGCAGAATTTCTTTAATATGCGTTTTAAATCTACAGTATTGACAGCCCGCGCAACGCCACTGCTCATGGCGCCTGCAGCAGTTTTAATTACGAGAGGTTGATGCAATTCAGGATAGGCCTGCAGAGCTTCTTCCAGAGACCCGTAATAACCGGAGGAAATAGTATTCAGGGCAGGATGATTCATCAAATCACGGATGATCTCCATGAAAACCTTGTTATTATTAGCCCTTAAAAACCGGTATTCAGGAATGACATGCGCACCGGCTAATTGCAACCCGTACACAATATCTTCGATATAATCTTTATAATGTAATCCGGCATCTTCACTGGAAGTGTAAAAAACATACTTACCCTTCCAGTCAGCGTCACGGAAAACAACCTCACTGAAAGGAATAAAGTGAGGAAGAATCTGATAAGGCGCAAAATATTGAATAAGCAAATCTTTCCGCATACCGGTTCCGGGAGGCCGGGCATTATGCTTGGAGCCGAAAAATCCCTTATAATCTGTCAATAAATATACTTCGGTCATAATTTATAACTGATTAAACATATCTACATACTTTTTTATGGTTTTATGAATATCAAATTCTTCCTTTTTAAATTGCAATAAATTCTGCCGCAAATGATTTCTTTGTTCTATACTTAAATCAAGTATTTCATTCATGGTTTCTGCCAGCGACTGCGGTGATTCGCTTTTAAAAAGGAATCCATTTTGCCGGTCGGTAATATATTCTTTAAAACCTTCGAGGTCAGAGGCCACAGGAACAATTTCAAAGTCATACGCACGCATTAAAGGGCCACTCTGGGTTACTTCGCGATAAGGAGCAACGAAATAGTCGGCATTTGCAAATATCTCTGCAATTTCAGATTTCGGAATAAAATAATTTTTAATTTCAAAAGCCGAAGGATTAGGCACAAATTGCTGATAAAATTCCGGATTGCTTTTACCTGCGATGGTAATATAAAAATCACGTCTTTTTTCTGCCAGAAGATTACCTGCCTGAATCAAAATATCAACCCCTTTATAATAAAATACTCTTCCAAAAAATAAAAAATTAATCCGGCTATCTGAACGTGTTCGTTGGCTCTTTACAATATCTGTTCCTACCAGAAAAAGATGAATAATAAAAATTTTTTTATCCGGATTTTCAGCTTTGGCCATTTCGGCCTGGGGTTTCGAAAACAAATGATAATTTTTAAAAAACCGGACCGTAATAAATTTATAGAAACGTTCACTAAGCTTGTATCTACCTTTTTCTCGGGGATGCAAAGCATAATCCATTATACCGATAACTGTATTGCGTTTTTTTAAAAAAAACACAAACATTATCGCCAGATAAGGTGTTCCGTAAGATTCGATATAAGTAATATCGGGTTTAAACTGATGAACGGATTTCAACAGGTTCCAGTCCTTAATAAAACGTTTCATGCTTCGTGCACGGCCCCGGTCACGGCTCGACATGATTACCTTTATCTGATTAATTTTACAGTATTCACGTATTTCTTCGGGAGTACAATTAACGGATTTTTGACCATAAAACAATACCAGCAATAAATCAAATTCTTTGTTTAATCCATTCACTATTTCACGCTCTCTGTTCCAGAACGGAGTATCGGACGTAATAAAAAGAAGTTTTTTTAATTTCTTCATGCGAAAAAAAATAATTATCTATGGCTCAAAAACTTTTTACCAGCAGATACCTGCATAATTACCTCCCGAACGACCGCTATAAACGCGTACCAGATCAATAAACTGCTTTTGCGGATACTTTTCAATCAGTTCAGCGTATTCCGGTTCTCGGTGAGTAATCACCACTACCTCTGCCCATTCAACCACTTCTGTGAGTGATCCTTCGTGATGCATAAATACATGAGGTAAATGCTTTTCTGCAAATTCCTTGTTCGATCCGGTAAGGGTTGCATTACGTACATACTCATCATAAATTTTTACTACAAAACCTTTACCCAATAATTTTTCTATAATCTCTACGACCGGACTATACCTCAAATCATCAGTGCCTGTTTTAAAACTAAGTCCAAGGATGGCGATTTTTTTCTTTCCGCTTTTTTCAATCATGTTGTATGCAATATTTTTTTGCAGGGTATTACTTTTTTCGATAGAACCAATAACCGGCAATTCAAGGTAATAATCGTGTGCTAAGGTATTCAGCGCTTTAAGATCTTTAGGCAGGCATGAACCGCCATAGGCAAAACCGGGTTTAAAATAAGCAGGCGAAATATTTAGCCGGTTATCCATAAGAAACAAATCCATTAACTGATGGGAATCAATTCCCATGGAACGGCACAAATTTCCGACTTCATTTGCAAAGGTAATTTTCAGGGCATGATATGAATTATTGATGTATTTAATAAGTTCAGCAATTTCGTATCCGACCACCCTCACCGGCGCATCAATTTCCTTATACATCCCCGTCAGAATCTCAGCGGCACGTGGATGATCAGTCCCAATAACCGTAACAGCAGGATGAAAATAATCATCCACTGCCGAGCCCTCTCTTAAAAATTCAGGATTAGCTGCAACGGCAAAATCTTTATTTGCCTGAAGGCCGCTGTTTTCACTAATAATTTCTGTAATTTTCCGGCAGGTGCCGGGAGCTACCGTCGAGCGTACGGCAATAACGAAAAAGCGATCTCTGCCTTTCAGCCCCTTTGCTATTTGTTCAGCAGTACGGTATACATAACTCATGTCAAGATGACCGGTGGATGTGGAAGGAGTTCCAACGCATATAATAGCCACATCCGAATTTTTTACTGCCTCGGCATGATTAAGCGTGGCCGAAACAGCGCCCCTTTTGTGCTGTTCGGCAATCAGTTTATCAATATCCTTTTCAATAATAGTAGGGAAGCCGGAGTTTATCAGTTGTACTTTATCAGCATTAATATCAACACCGGTAACCTGATGCCCGTTTTTAGCCAGGCATCCTAAGCTTACACAACCTACATATCCGAGCCCAAATACAGAAATATTCATTTAAATTATTATTTTTTTATTCTCCGTAAAGATATAGTTTTCATGTTAAGTTTATTTTTTACTAAAGATATGCGACCCTGCAAGGATTAATATATTCATTGTTATTTATTGTTTTATCCGCGATTTTGCAATAGAAATTCCTTAGATACTATAAAACCAACATTTCTATTACATTAACGCGGTAACCCCGCCTTAGAAAATCTTATTGTTAGCAATTAGCTAACGATTAGATTTTCAAGAGCGTTTTTCAGTTGAATTTTTTCAACTGAAAAATTCGGGTTTATACTTTGATAATGTTTCGTTACCGCCATATTTTTTCTTTATCTCAATCCCGGAGGGGGATTGAATAGTTATAGAAATCCATTATAGCGCATCCATTTAAGACAGATATATGGCTATGTAATGGATATATCCCATAATCATAAAAAATGCCGCCATTGCAGTTTTTTATTTATTAAACCCCAACGCAATGCAGAAAAGAAACCCTGCCATACTTTAAATAGATACCACCATCGTAAACGTAAAAACATAATAACCGACAGCTTAATGTTTCGCCATAACCGGAAATAAAAATACGGTTTGAATTGTTGCGGACTTCTGTATTTCATGTGCACAATCAGCGGATTTCGGGCATCGTAATAGGCCTTTAAGGGCGATCGTCGGCCCAGGGTCATACTCTCTTTATGCCATATTTTTGCATGTGGCGTATAATAAATACGGAAACCGCATTGCTTTATTCTGACCTGCCAGTCGAAATCTTCGGCCTGAAAACGGAATTCAGTATCATATCCGCCTGTTTGCAAATAGGCCTCACGACTAACGAGCATAAAAATATCATCGCACCATTCAAGCTCCCTCTCAATGTCATACTGTCCTGTATCTTTTTTACGTGTGCCGATATGCCCCTTACGCCATAGTACAGGATGACCTGCTTTGCCAACGGTCTGAAAAACATCGGGCTGATCAAAATAATACACTTTACCGGTAACAAAGCCCGCTTCTTTATGGCGCTGCGTACAGGCCACCAGTTCACTGATAACCCTGCGGTCGGCCCTGACATCATTGTTGGTTACCAGAACATAATCGGCCTGCCGCTCATTAAACGCATACTTCAAACCAATATTCATTCCGGCTGAATAGCCCAGATTGGATCCGGAACATATTAATTTAACCTGCGGAAATTTTTCTTTAATATACTCAACTGAACCATCAGTAGAGCCATTATCAACAACAACTATTTCATAATTCGAATAATCATTTTGCAAATAAGAATTAAAGCAATCGTCAAGAAGACGTTTGCCGTTAAAATTTAAGGTATTAACAATTACAAAAGGGTGTGGCATACTGATAGTGTTTTGGGCTAAAGCCCGATGGAGATATTTATGTGTGATGGTTAGTCACCGGCCTAAACGCCGGATGTTAAGTATCTTCTGTTGCTTAATTGTAGTTGTATACTGCCATGAGGTCTCAGTTGTTCTTATTCTCTGACTTTAGTCATAGAGGATA
>CAZRNJ010000007.1:10645-26652 GCA_964601385.1 uncultured Bacteroidales bacterium
ATACTGCCATGAGGTCTCAGTTGTTCTTATTCTCTGACTTTAGTCATAGAGGATATGCGCTTGGGCTAAAGCCCTATGAGAGATATTTATGTATACTAGTTAGTCACCGGCCTAAACGCCGGATGTTAAGTATCTTCTGTTGCTTAATTGTAGTTGTATACTGCCATGAGGTCTCAGTTGTTCTTATTCTCTGACTTTAGTCATAGAGGATACAGGCTAACCCGGCATCTTAGAAGGGCTTTAGCCCAACAAAGGAGCTCAGGGTTGGGGTGAACACAGGCCTGAAGCCAGATGTTATGAAACTTGTTGTTGTACACTGCTATGAAACCCCAGTTGTTCTTATCCTCTGACTTTAATCAGAGCGGATATGCACAAACCCATCACCCAATTAGAACTTCAGCCCTTAACTAGGTCAGGAAAATAATCACTAATAAACTCATCATACTCTTCCTGCCATGTCTTTTTTTTATGATGCCGTTCCTGATTAACTATATAATTACGCACCTTCTCCAATTGCGACTCACTGACAGAAACAGCATAATAATCAACAGCCCAGCTAAAAACACCTTGTACAATTTTATTCTTATTTATCCAAAAAGCCGACTCTCCTTTAATCAGTTGCATGGTTTTTGAAATTGATAAATCACGACTCAATGAAATGAGGCAGTGAAGATGATCATGATGGCCATTAATCGTATCAATATAAATGCCTTTGTTTTTAGCATTTGATACAATATGTTGGATTACGATTTCTTTCTTACCCTTTGCAAGAAATGGGTAGTGATTTTTTGTGCCCCATACGCAATGGAGCCAGATACGGGTGTAAGACATACTATTGTTTTGGGCTAAAGCCCTATGGGGGATATTTGTGTATACTAGCTAGTCACCGGCCTGAAGGCCGATGTTAAGCAACTTCTGTTGTTTCATTATAGTTGTGCCCGGCCTAAAGCACGGTATTATGGAACTTGTTGTTGTATGCTGACATGAAGCCCCGGTTGTTCGTATCCTCTGACTTCAGTCAGAGGGAATACAAGCCAACCTGGAATCTTAGTAGGGCTTTAGCCCAACATGGGTTCTCAAGGTTAGAGTGAACGCAGGCCTGAAGCCAGGTGTTAAGTAACTTCTGTTGCTTCATTATAGTTGTGCCCGACCTAAAGCACGGTGTTATGGAACTTGTTGTTGTATGCTGACATGAAGCCCCGGTTGTTCGTATCCTCTAAATTTAGTCAGAGGGAATACAAGCTGACCTATCATCTTGGTGGGGCTTTAGCCCAAATCCGGTACCGATGCTAATGATCCCTGATAAATATAATATAATTGTACCTCAAGATACTTCACGGCGCCAAATAACAATCCTGTAAGTATAAAAAATTTGGATGAATCAGCTACTGCGCCTATCATATAAAACCAATTTGGATATTCTATAAGATGCTGCAGAAAAAAAATCAAACCTCCGGTGAATATGCATAATGAAGGCCAGCTGATTTTTACAGAAGATAACATCAATTTATTATTCTTTTTAATCCAGATAAAAATCTTACGAAAAAAAATAAACATTAAAATATAATATAAAGAGAATACGCTAACCCCAACTATTCCGTACATGCCAAGACATGAAATAAAAACATAGTCCGATCCTTCCAATCGTTCTTTTCCACCATCCCCCTTATACCATTGTGGATTATAACCGGTACCGAACAAGCGGTTCCGGTTGAATGCCCTTAAAATATACTCATTGGCAGTTAAACTCATCCGACGGCGTTCACTGCGGAGATCAGCGGTTGTGGCCTCATCTTCAAATACTTCAACCATATTTTTATAGGTATCAGTAGTTGCAGAAAGATAATCGGGAAAAAAAACATAAACAACAACAATTAATGAAAACAACAGCATAATCATATTCCTTTGGTAACGGAACAGTTTCAACCGCAATAATTGACTGCCTATAATAAAAATCCACAAAGATAACATTAGCATGGCTATCATTTGTCTTCTGACTATTGTTAATATCCACATTAACACAACCATAAATGCAGCTATTATCATCATATTGCGTACGCGGCTTTTTAGAGGAAGAATAAGCAGTGCAGCTCCAAAATAAGGCGCTAACTGCATGATACCATAACCACGAAGCAGATAGCGGTTTACGGCTGTATACCCACGCGGTCCGATATATAATGTTAACAACCCTGCATTAAATAAAACAGTTATTAAATACATAGTAAGTATAATAATAGTCACCAATGAAAACAGTTTAATAAACAAAACCAAACTCCTGCAGGCAAAAAAATAGATGGGTATGACCATAAAAAACTGAAATAAATACGTCCCTGTTTTAATAATAGGAGTAAACTGATCATCAAAATATACCGAATTCAATACATCATAAATGAAAACATAGTATATCAACCAAAGCCCAATGATAATACTATAAGCCCTGATCCATTTATTTCCAAAAACAAAACGCAATGCACCCATATCGGCAGCAAAAAAGCACAACCAAAGCAACACAAACATAATACTCAATGCAATACGCATATTAAAATTGACAAGAATAAAGCCCCCCGGGTCAAGATAAAAAATAATAATCAGCCAGAAGAAATAATCTACTGCAGGATATTTAGTTTTTACCCCTGACAAGGTCATTGCCTGCTGCATGGAATTATTTATTTGAAGTTTTACGTAACCCGTTAATCAGATTCATATATTCGTTCCATCCACCAATATCTTTCCAGGAATTTTCACTGATGGGAAAAACTCCTACCTTTCTTTTTTCTTTGAATAAAATATCTATCAGGTCGGTAATATTAAAAAATGTGTTCTCAGGAATCCGTTCAAGCGTACCGGGTTCAAGGATATATAAACCGGTATTAATTTTAAACGTTAGTTCCGGTTTCTCCCTGAATGCTGTTAATTGTCCATTATCTCCGCTTTCAAGTGTTCCGTAAGGGATATTATAATGTTTTAATGCAGCCACCAGGGTAATATCATTCTTTTGTTCATGATGGTAATTGTAAATTTCACTATAATCCTGATCAACCAAAATATCGCAATTGGTAACAAAAAATGAAGTGTGAATTTTATTTTTTAGCAAAAATAAACTGCCGGCTGTGCCCAGGGGTTTATCTTCCTGAAAGTATTCAATATTATAATCAGCGGCTGCCTGTGCAAGAAAATGTTTAATGAGTTCCGACTTATAGTTAACAGAAAGAAAAAAGTGAGAGCATCCGATGCGGCCAAACCGTTCGATGATATATTCGATTATAGTTTTATCGCCTACCGGTAATAAGGGTTTTGGCAATACATTGGTTAAGGGTTTCAGACGAATGCCCTGACCACCGGCCATAATCACAACAGGGATATTCAGCGATACCTCTGCAGCCGGTCCGGTTTCACCAAAGAGATCTTCCCATAAAAACACATCCACTAATTGATTATTGCTGTCCACCACAGGCATACATTCGATACGCATTTTAACCATAAGATTTTTAATTTCCTCGAATGAATCGTTGGGGCCGGCAATCCGTATATTGGTACGTAAAATGCTATTTATTTTTTCCTGTAAGCCGGTATTCCGGATCAGTGCGCGCTGAATATCGCCTATGCTTACCAGGCCGGCAAACCGGTTTCCGTCAAACACCAGCAACAGTTTCCTGCCTGTACGGTCCATTTGCTTCAACGCATTAACAAGCGGCTCTTTTCCGCTGATCGAAATATTTCTGATAATATCCTGTTTCTTCATATTCATTTCGGTTCCCTAATTTTTTTGTTTTTTTATTCTTTGAATAAAAATCCTTCGTCTGTTTTAGTTCCTTCGGCAATTTTAATATACTGCCGGGTAATATTTTTCGAACCCAGATAACAGTTTTCCTTCACTTCTACGCCGCCATTTACGACGGATGAACAGCCAATATAAGAATGATCGCCGATTACAGCATCATGCTCAATTAATGCCCCGGTTGAAACAATACAATTTTTCCCTATTTTGGCTCCGGCATTCACTATCGCTCCGGCTAAAATTATAGTTCCTTCGCCCAAAATAGCATGAGACGAAACATACGCATGCGATGAAACCCATACCGGTAATTCTGCCTTCAGTGATTTAATCTGGAAAAACAGTCTCTTTTTAATGTCCATTTCTGAGGGCTGATCAAAAGCCAGACAAAAGCAATATTTTTTCTTTGTAAGTTCCGGAATATCTTTTAATAAGAAAATTTTTTCTCTCCACGCTGTACTGCAGTTATTATGATCCGTAAAAATTATTCCGGCAGTCCGGCAGTCCTTAATTGCCGTAATATTTTCAATACATACACGCACAAATGAACTATTTCCGATAAAGACAATTATTTTTTGTCTTGCCATATTAATATCATTCATTTATGGGAGGCACACTACTCGGGATATTCACAATCCGGTCTTCAAGCCATTGAGCGGTATGCAGGCCGATATGTAAACAATCCTTGTACATGGGTAATTTATGCATTAAAACCCATGCGGGCCGGGTCGTCACCTTCCAGCTGTTTGAATACTCAATAAAAAGATCTCTTTCTTCCCGGTTGGCAAGCAAAATGGTGTTAAGCCAATAATTGGTAACACATCCTGGTTTTTCAGTAAAAAAATTAATTCCCAGTTTGCTGAAAAAAGATTTATATGCTTCAGCTATTGCACGTTTTTTGCCCAGTATAAGATCAATTTTCTCCATTTGCGCACAGCCGATGGCCGCACAAACATTGGTCATACGGTAATTAAAACCGGGCTGGTCATGATAAAAATCCCACGGATGCTTTACTTTGGCAGTAGTTGTCAGATGACGTGCCTGCAGCGCGATATTTTCATTATCGGTAATAATCATCCCGCCGCCGCCGGTGGTAATAGTTTTGTTGCCATTAAAACTGAGGATACCCGCAAGGCCAAAAGTACCTGTATGTTTTCCTTCAAGACGGCTTCCTATGGATTCGGCGGCATCTTCGATCACAGGGATATGATAACGGCTGCATATTTCATTAATCTCAGTAATAAATGCCGGATGCCCGAAAATGTGCACCGGCACACAGCAGGCAATCTTGCGTCCCGTAATCCGGTTAAAACAACCTTCGGATTTTTTTACGGCATGGTCCTTTAAAAAGGATTCAAGTATTGCGGGGTTCATACCCAGCCGCTCTTTTTCACTGTCAATAAAAACAGGTACAGCGCCGGCATGTGTAATAGCATTAGCCGTGGCTACAAAGGTTAAGGCCTGGGTAAGTACTTCGTCATTTGCACGGACACCAGCCAAATAAAGAGCTGTCTGCAAGGCACAGGTGCCATTTACAACGGCTACGGCAAAACGGCATCCGGTATATGCACAAATCATCTGTTCAAACCGGTTAACATACTCTCCGACATACGAAACATAAGTAGTATCAATACAATCGGCAAGATACTTTTTTTCATTACCGGCAAATACGGGAGCATGTAAAGGAATGGATTCCATGCCCGGATAAAGTGAACGGATAAATTCAATGATTTGATCAAACATAGCAGTTAAATGCTAAAATGTGAATGGGAACAGTTCCATGCAGGGGCTGTCTTTAAACATTATAAATATCGGCTTTGTAATAATCGTTGTTACGCGGGTCGCTAAACCATCCGATAGTTAATTTCAGCCCTGCTTCAAGGTCGTATCGGTGACTGTAGCCGGTTAGTTCTTTAAGCAAGGTATTGTCGCACTTAAGCCGTCGCACCTCCGAATTTTCAGGCCGTATCCTGGCTATATCCTGTTTCAGTACAACATTACTATTCATGAGCCGGCGGATGGTATTAAACAATTCGTTAATGGATATTTCGGTACCGGAGCCCAGGTTTACGGTACGTCCGGTAGCTGCATCGCACTTGGCCAGGGCAATTAATGCTGAAACCGTGTCAGCCACATAATTAAAATCGCGCGTTGGCGTAGTATCGCCCAGGGAAATTTCAGATATACCTTTTGCAATCTGAGTAATGATTGAAGGGATAACTGCCCGGGCCGACTGGCGGGGGCCATAAGTGTTAAAAGGCCTCGCAATAACCACAGGCAAATTAAACGAATAATAATAACTCATGGCAATAGCGTCGGCTCCTATTTTTGTTGCACTATAGGGCGATTGGGGCTGAAGAGGATGCTTCTCATCAATCGGTACATAAAGAGCCGAACCATACACCTCGCTGGTAGAAGTATGAATCAGGCGTTTGGTTTTATGCTCCAGACAGGCCTGGCAGATATTCAGAGTGCCTTTGATGTTGGTGTCAACATAACTGTGCGGTGCGGTATATGAATAAGGAATACCGATAAGGGCAGCAAGATGAAAAACAATATCTGCCTCTTTTACTAATTCTTTGCAGAAGAAGGGGTCGCGTACATCGCCGGTTACAACCTGAATGGAATGCCGCACCGGTGAATGATCGAGCCATCCCCAGGTATTGAAAGAATTGTAATAAGCCAGGGCACTCACCTCACAACCTTCGGCCACCAGTTGTTCAGTCAGGTGTGAACCAATAAATCCATCGGCACCGGTAACCAGAACTTTTTTCCCTTTTAATTCCATAATTTCATTTTTATTTCTCAGATATTAAACCCAAAATATTCAATCATTTTCTGATTTATTTTAACTTCACTCATAAAAATCAGAATATGCTTTATTCAGAAAATCCTTCAATCGCTCAGTATTTATAGAACTGTCAACCTCAGCCATTAATTGGTGCAGCGGAATGCCGGCCGGCTGATATCCTTTCAGTATTTTTTCAATAGCTGTAGTCCATTCCTTATACGAATAGGGCCCTACAATTATACCGGCATTATATTTTTGCAGCAACTCAAAGCCCAGTCCGGTTGATGTGCTGATAACCGGGACATTGTAGCGCAGGGCAATAAAAGTGGACAGCGGACCAGCTTCAATTTCCGATCCCATAAAAAAAACATCAGAGGCCTTAAAATATTTATTCAGCCGTGTCTCATCAATAAAACCCGTAAACAAAACTTTGTTTTGCAATTTGTATCGTTCAACCAATTGTTTTAAAAAGACCAGATAATCAGCCGGACCATGCCCGGTCATTATGAGTTTAATGGGATAATGCGAAACCAATGAACGGATTGATAAAATAATTTTATCTATCTGTTTTTCTGGTACCAGACGGCTTGAGCTTAAAATAATAAAATCATTCTCTCGCAATCCCAGTTCATCCCGAAGTTCGCTGCGCGAAGGTAATTCAGGATAATGGTTCATGTCCATCCCTACGGTAAAAAAAAGAATATCGGCCGGATATTTTTCTTTTAATTTTTCGATACAGCCATAATGGGATACCGTAAGATATCTGACTCCGGATAAAAGAGCGGCACGTCTGCGTTCAATCAATAAATAATGAAGGCGGATTAAAGGATGTTTTGTTTTTTTGAAACCCGGAAGTAACATAGCTGCATTTACAAAATGAGTGAAAACCACCGGCGCTTTGTTATGACAGGCCTTGATAATATTCCGTGTCAGCGGTTTATCGGTAACCTGGGTCATAATAATTACTTTTTCTGCGTTAAGAATGTTAATCAATTTCCGGATTAAGGCCGGTGAATCAATCTGGTGCCCAATGCGCAAGCCATTGATTGTTCTTACATATTCAGACGGAAAAGATCGGTGCAGAATACCCTTGGCCAGTGTAGTACTATATTCCCGGTCGGCATGGTCGTCGGGCCTCCATACCTCGTATTGCAACTGATTTGTTGTTGCAGTCAGCCGCGAACCGATAATCACAGCCCAGTCACGGTCGAATGCCGATACGACCTGGCCGGTGTCTGTGTGCCACCAATAGGTTGAATCAGCTATTAAGGCATTTTCATCAGCGTAATAGTGATACATTGGCGAAAAAGCCATAATATAGATCACTTTCATGCTTATTCAGGTTTAATTTCCGAAAAGATATAATCTGCCATTTTTTTCAGATTCAAAAGATCTACCAGATCTTTCAGGTCGTCAAGCCGAACCAGACCGGTTAAAAAATATACAAAATAATAAAAGATGAAAAAAGAACCGGCCAGCAGGGGTTCGGCAATCATTCCGAAATTTAAGTATCTGTTTAATAACCATGAGCACGTCAAAAAAACCAGACCTATAACAATATACACAAGTGTTGAACTGAGTGTATTGATGCCAATATTTACCCGAGAAAAATAATAATACAAAAAGAAAATAAAAATATCGGCACACAGTTGAGCATAGGCAAGCCCAGTAATGCCGAGGTTTAATAATGAAGGATGAATGGCGAGAAACAATACAACTATAAAAAAAATGAAACGGATAATACTGAGTGTGGCTGTTAATTTGAATAACCCATGCCCGCTGAGCACATTGCCGTAAGGCATAGATATTAACTGAACAAAAGAAGAAAGAATAAGGATGCGGAAAACCGGAATGGAGGGCAGATATTTATTTCCAAGTAACATAAGAATAAATGACTGGCCAAATGCGGAAAGGAAAATAATAAGAGGGAGAAACCACATCATCACAAATTTTTCATACCTGTACACTTGGCGGTAAATATTATCGTATTCCTGATTCTTAATAGCTTTCGAGAATAAAGGGAAAAAAACTGTACCGGCAGTACTGGCCATAAGCAATAAAATACTAGCCACATTATACCCTGCGGCATAATAACCAAGATGAGTGGTATCAGTAAAAAATTCGAGAATCAAACGGCCAAGATTAAGAGTTAACGAATTTGACAAAGTAATCAATAAAACCGGTAAGGAAATCGTCAGATATTTTTTAGCCAGGGCGAAATCAAAGGATGTAAAAGGATATTTGCGAAAAAGGAAATAATAAACAGGCAATATCAAAATCAGTGCACCCAGTTGAGTACTGCTGAGAACAATGGCTCCATACCCCAAAGCTGCCAGCAAAACACGCGATGAATTATAAATAAGTGACTGAACAATAAAAGGTAGATTTGTTTTGGCCTGTTCCATGCGTGCAATAAAGGTTGTTTCGGCGATGGAGGTAAACTGGTTCAGTACAATAATAGCTAAAGCAATAAAAATAACCACCCGCTTCTCAAAATCTTCTACTGGCCGGTGAAAAACATATTGCTGCAGCAGATAGAATATAACCACACAGGCAATAAAAATACCGGTAGTTATCATTTTAAGTACAAAAAAAGTGGTATTGCATTTACCCTGATCCATGCCTTCAGATACCAGTTTAATATGCGATGGGCCCAGGAGCCCGTTAATAAAGCCAAAAACTCCGGCATAAGCCACACCAAAAGCTACAGTACCTAAAACTTTAGGTCCGGCAAAACGGGCCACTAAAATTCCGCCTGTTGCAGCAATCAGGTAATGCAACAGTTTAATGCCAAAATCAAGCACAAAGCGCTGACGGATCATTTTGCAGATTTAGAACGATTCCGGTAAATGGGCTGAAGATGTTCATTTAATATCCGGATATTGAATTCCGTGTTTTTCAGTACTTCGGGATGTACCGGTATAGTTAATCCATATTTTTCGAATAGAGAATCACTGATAAAAGATTTACCGGTTACGGCGCAGTAACATTCTTCGGGATTCAATAAAGGTGGTTCAATCTGATAAGGCGCCGCAAAATGCGGATGTTGATTTTCTTTTCTGTAATAGCCGGCATTCGCTGTTTGTGCAAATAATTCGCCAACCGGGACATCAAACATTTCAAGCGAATCAGGACCCGCAATCAATTCTCCCGAGAAAAAACAATGCATCCGTTCAGCTTTTTTTACAGCAATTATTACCGACTGCGCGCCGTATCTTCTCAACCAGGTATTCTGAAATACATGTGTAAACCAGTAAGCAAAACTGCCCGGATGAATATTTTTTCCGGTATATTTCCCTAATTCGGTAAATGTAAATAACAAATCATCTGTTGCATAACGAGTAACCGTAAAACCGGCCTCCTCGGCAAACTGTTTTAGTGTGCGTGCAGTATACCAATACTGAAAAAACGGAGTTTTTTTAACTTTACGCAATAAAATTAAACGGATAATATTCTTTAACTTTTGTTGAATCTTATAAAAATAGTAATACCAACTTTTTGAAGGAGTAGTAATAATGGCGATACCACCAGGACGTAAAACACGATATGCCTCTTTTAATGCAGCCTCCGGTCCTTCAATAAAATGTTCGATAACTCCAAATGAAAGATAACCGCTGATACTATTATCGGCATAGGGTAAAGATAAAATATCACCGGTAGTAAACAACGTGTTAAAATTATTTTTTACTGCTCATTCCTTTACTTCATTAATTGTTTCATCCGAAAAATCAATCCCTTCAATATCAATACCTAAACGATGAAGCAAAAATACATACCGACCCAAACCGCAACCTGCTTCAATAACCTTCCCGAAGCGTGGGACATATTTGAGAATCCACGGTCGTAAACCATAATAATCCCACATCCGTATCTCCTGCTCAACCGTCAATTTCTTCCAACTTTCTTTCCAGGATTCTTTATCCTGACCAATCGAAACACTCATGTTTTAAATAATCTTTTTAATAAATACCGCGGGCACACCACCAAATAACAGACCTTCGCCAACATCTTTATTAACAAGCGATCCGGCACCAATACAACAACTTTTGCGTAAAGTAACTCCCTGAAGCACCGTGCATGATGCACCAATATAAACATCACTCTCAATCACGACCGGCGAATGAGTTTTGGGATATATGGTATTTAACAATGACCTCGACATGTCCAGGTGGGTAATAATAACGGTTCGCATGGATATAACGACATTGTCATGAAGAATTATTTTATCCTTGAGATCAAAAAAACATTCTTTGCCGATATGACAATTATTACCGATAATTAAATTCCGGTAATCGGAGCAGTTATGAAATACAATACCCCGTTCAATATCGCAATTTTCGCCTACTGTAGCACCATTCAATTTAAGCAAATAAAAAACAATTGATTTATCAATTGATGACAGATATTTATTTGCGTTTTCAAATCCAAGAATGGTTTTTTTAAAATAAAAAACAATTATTGAAAAAAATATATTTAACCGGATAAATATTGTTTTTCTTACCCAACGAATAATCCGTAATAAAAGCATAAATTTGTTTAAGTCAAAATTTAATTCCTAAATAAAATAAGTCTAATAAAAAATCACCTGCAATTTACAATTTCCTGCTTTAGTTGCTCCGATAGCTTAACAGCAGCAATTTTAATTCCTGTTTCATTCCAGTGAGCATCATCCAGATGATATAAGTATTGATCCTTACAGGAAGAATCCCTATACAATTTTAACACATTAATTGTTGATACTCCTGCTTCCCTTAATGCGCTGTCAAGTTTATATAAGAAACGTGGTTCGCTTTCCAGAGGGACAAGATTATAATAAACAGTTTCTTTATTTGGCATAGGCATAAAAATCAATTTAATATTCATTTCTTTTAGCTGATCATTATAATAGCTTATATTATCAACAACTTTTTTAATAATATCATCATCATCAGGAATAAAGGCCTTATCAATCCCAAAGAAAAAAACGCTGTCGGCTATAGGAGATTGTTGTCCGAGACCTTTTTTTTGCATTATTCTTGATGCAATAAAATGAAACATATTCTGTTTATAGATACGATCGGCTATTTCAAAACAATAATTGAAAAAGGGATTGAGTTTAATCATTCGTAATAATGGAGACATCGAATAATTTAACTCTTTTTTTTCTAATCTTGGAATAAGGTACTCTAATGATTCCCATATAATCACTTTAGGTTTTTCTATTATATGATCTCCATATAAACGGTAGAATTGATAGATACTTCCGTTGATACTATACACACGTAATCCCATTAATTCTTTGAGGTGCTCACCTAATGTATTCTCCTGACTTAAAGCAGTACCTAAAACAAATGAATCACCAATTAATAAAACATCCGGATTATTTATAAAATTTGAATTCCGATAACCCAGCTTATCCGTTTTCCAGACAACATGTTTAATTTTTTTATATTTAGTATGATGTGCAAGGTCACCCACCTCATCACGCTCAATCATTTTATTCGGATAAAATTCTCCATAAAAAAATTTATTAGCTATACTCTTAACAGATAATGCCTCCCATACTCTGAAAGTAAAAAAATCATGAGGTAGCAATAACTCTATAATAAAAATAAGCACAATTAATATTGCTAAAAGAAGATTGTTGAATAAAAAATTTTTCATTAGTATCAAAACTGAAAATAAATAAACTCTTGCTGGGCACCTTGTAAAATAAGTATTATTAAAATCAATACAATGTATATTAACCAACGAAGGCCTTTGTTCTGGATTTGAGCACATATTTCTAAACCAAACTTTTGATTACGTGCCAGCCATTCGATATAAAATAGGATAAAAATTAAAACGAATAAATAATAGGGTTTAAAAGCAGGTTCGCTAAAAAAGGACTGACTAAAAAGGTGGTCTATAAATTTAAAAGCATCCGTTAAAGTTTCTGATCGGAAAAAAATCCAGGCAAAGAGAGTCAATAAAAAGGTAATTAAAATCTGGAAAAATTCTTTAATAGTTAAAAAATTCCGGTCATGAGCAACAATTGTTAAATTTTTCCGATTTTTATTTAATATCAGGAGAGGTAAGAAATAGCATGCATTAAGAAACCCCCATGCCATAAATGTCCAATTAGCGCCGTGCCAGAAACCACTGACCATAAAAAGAATAAAAATATTTTTAATAGTATTAATCCGGTTGACTTTGCTGCCTCCAAGCGGATAATATAGATAATCTCTGAACCACGTTGAAAGAGAAATATGCCATCGCCGCCAGAATTCTGCAATATCACGTGAAAAATAGGGATATGCAAAATTCTGCATCAATGAAAAACCAAATAGCCGAGCTGTACCAATAGCGATGTCTGAATATCCTGAGAAATCTCCATAAATTTGTATAGTAAAAAAGAATATTCCTAAAAGAAGTGTACTTCCTGAATAGTGTGAATAATTTTCGAAAATTTGATTTGCATAAACTGCACAGTTATCTGCAATTACCATTTTTTTAAACAGGCCCCATAATATTTGTCGCATTCCTACAACCGCAGTATAATGGTCAAACTGTCGGGGTTTATAAAACTGTGGCAATAAATTAGTCGCACGTTCAATGGGGCCGGCAACTAATTGAGGAAAAAAAGAAATAAAAGCAAAATAAGCAACTACATCATGAGTGGCATTAAACTTGCCTTTATAAATATCTATCGTATAACTCAATGCCTGAAATGTATAGAAACTGATGCCAACAGGTAAAATTACCTTGATTGTAACCGGATCAACTTTTATAGAAAAAACAGATAATAAATCTATAAAACTTTGTGTAAAAAAATTAAAATACTTAAAAAAGAATAAAATACCAATATTACCCGTAATACTTAACAATAACCATGCTCTTTTAATATTTTTTTTCTTTGTTTTTTCTATTTGAATACCACTTATAAAATCAACACTGGCACTGAAAACCATTAAAAGTAAAAAGCGCCAGTCCCACCAACCATAAAAAATAAAACTGGCGATAACAATTAACAGATTCTGAATTTTTACTTTTCGATTAAACACAAACCAATAAAGTAAAAAAACTATTGGCAGAAAAACGGCAAACTCAATTGAATTGAATAACATTTTTAAATAGTAAAATAATTAATAATCCACTCACTAATAGCAAAACTACAGGTAAACGCAGGTGAAACAGCATTCAAAACATGCACCGAATGTTTATCTCCTTCCACCACAAAATCCTGAACCAGTTCGAGTGTTTCTGTATTCAGTAACTGTGCTCTGATGCCCGGCTTCGACCACTGGTTAAATGCCCTGTCCGGAAGATGTTTAACCAGTTTTGATGCAAGATGTATAAAGTGCTTTTTCCGGTATTTTTTCATTTCACTGAAAGCCAATGTACGGAACCCGAATGCGTTGTTGGCAAATAAACGCGATTCGTAAAACAAAATCTGCAAGAATTCCTCCGGGTCAAAATGCCTGAAACCTTTATAATTCTCACGCCATAAAGCCGGTATAGCTGTAGGCCCGATTTTGACCTCTCCCGATACGGTTACTGTAAAATGAACGCCTAAAAATGGATTGCGCAGGTCAGGAACAGGATAAACATTGATTTTTACAGGAGGTTCTGGTCCGCTGTATTTGAGATATAAACCCTTAAAAGGAATAATTACATATTTATCTGAAAAGCCAAAATCTCTTGCAATGCGGTCGGCATAGAGTCCGGCTGTATTGAATATCATTCCTGCGCTGATAAACCGGCCTTTCGTGGTTAGTATGGTGTCGGTCTCTATTCTTTTTTTATACCCCTCATTAAAGGAAATTTGTATGCCTTTTAGAAGAAGGTCATTCTTCAAGCATTGGAGAATGGCCATGGGATCAACCGTTGCCGTTGACGGTGAATAGAGGGCATAACCGGTTGTGCATGCGTTGGGCTCAATATCAGCAAGCTCTTTTTCATCAATCAGACGGATATCTACATTATTGGCCTGTCCGCGTTTTTCTAATTCATACAGCAACGGTATTTCTTCAGGCCTGGTGGCAACAACAACCTTATGACACTCATTAACAGGAAGCCCCTGATCGTGGCAGAACCGTTTCATCCGAGCATTGCCCTCTTTAGTAAACCGGGCTTTCAGCGAATCGGCAGAGTAATAAAAACCGGCATGCAAAACGCCGCTGTTACGTCCGCTGCTGTGCAATCCCACATCCTTCTCATTCTCAATCACTAATATCTTACGATGCGGATGGCGCAGGGCTAATTCACGCGCTATGGTCAAACCTATAATCCCAGCACCTATCACTAAGTAATCGGTTTCAACACCTTGCATTTAATCAGATTATTAAAATCCAATGAATCTTTTAATTCTATGCTTTAAATCTTTCTTCCAGCGAATGGGACTATAAAGCTCGCGCCGGATAGTTTTCTGATCCCAGAGTTGAATAATTAATTCGTCCATCTGTGGCCTCTTTGAATATACCCCGATAAGTTCACAAGGAAGCAAAGAGATTTTATTCTGCAAATACTCCTTTTCTAATGAGAATAAAAAAAATAAGTAGTCTTCAAGCATTTGATGATCGTTTAAACAATCATTAATAAACTTTGCATGTGTTGAAGCACGCTGAATGGCAGGAGCAACAAGATGGTTTCTGAGAAATTCTACCTGTGGGATAAAAAATTTCTTTAATAATCCGGGAATCTCATCTGAACGGATCGATTCCAAAGGACGATTTGCATTAAACCATTTTAAATCAGGCCTTCGAACAGCAATGTCAGGATATTGCTGCCCATATCGCTCATAAAGCCGCTGGTTTAAATAGGTAAGTTTTGAATCCTGCCACTGCCATTTCTTTTCTCCTACATACTCCATACATATAAAAATGCCATCAGGAGTTAAGCTCTTATAAATTTCATTGAGTAAATGTTCAAGATTGATTATATGATGCAACAGACCATGACAAAAAATAACTTTAAATGAACCGGGTTCTAAAGTAATGAAATTTAAGTCCGAATAATTCTTCTCTTTTTTAGCCGAAGCCAAAACAATACCTTTTGGAGTAGTAAGGTTAATGGTTTTCCATTCCTTAACAAATCCCTGTTGTTTCAAAAACAATTCATGCCGTCCGGTTCCGGTGCCTAAGGATAAACCTATGTCGGCCGAGGGAATTCTGGATAAAAATAATTGATACCAGCCAAATTCCGAATCAGAATCAACACCTGCGGTTTCCAGATTACGCCAACGATTAATAATAGGGTGAAGATCAATACTTGGTGGCCATTGCGGCTCACGCTTCATATTACGGTCTACCTCAATCTCGATGTTTAACGCACGTCGGTAATGCCTGTTATTCCTGTCGGCTAAACAAAGTAATTCTTTTGTTGAACTTAAATTATTCATCGTTATAATCTTAAAATTTTAAAACATAAGACGATGTTTTTTCCCTATCCGTTATAATCAGTGAGATCTGTGGGACACCCTTT
>CAZRNJ010000008.1:0-26057 GCA_964601385.1 uncultured Bacteroidales bacterium
GTACATTTGTATTTGCTTTTCCGCACAAAATAACACCGCCAATATCACCCGTTTTACGGAGACCCGGTATAGCTGCCGATGTAAACACAATGGGCTGTGTACTTGTGCCTTGTGCATAAATTTTACCACCACGCTTAATAATGATTGCTGCCTTAGTCCCAACCAGACCCTGGATAATAGTACCTGCCTGAATTGTAAGCGTTGCATTGGAGTCAACATAATACCAACCGGATAACAAAACCTTTTTTGCCGAGGTCCATGTTGTACTGCCTGTTAAATGGCCGCCTGTTACATAAAGCGTAGTTGAATTATCAACGGGAACTTCTTCCGTTTCCTTTTCAACAACCTTTACCGTGTCGCCTGGTTCTTTTACAATTTCTTTTTCCTTTTTACAGGAAGTAGAAATAACCATTGCGCTAATAACCGCAATAGAAATAATGGAAAACAAAATCTTTTTCATAGTCGAAATTTTTAATTTATACGTTTAATTGTTTTGATAATACATATTGCAAAAGAAATAGAATAAAATAAAGAACGCATTAAGCTATTATTAAGAATGTTTTAATTTATTCGCTTTTAATTTTTTGATAATACACAATTAAGAATTATTTAATTTTATATAGCAATAACTAAAAAGTAACTTTAAATCCCATTGTAAAATACCTGCCCGGAATATATTTTTTAACATATTGAATTGTTTCATTGTTACCTGCCGGTCCTGTATTTTTAACTGTTTGCTGTAACCTGTAATCATCAGCAAGGATATCCTTTACGCCAAAATTAAGTTCATAATGCTTTAAGAATTTTTTACTGAGTGCGAAATCAAGGGAGTGTCTTGGCATTTCAAAAACATTAGGTATATCTTCCCTAGGGTTTTGAGCAGGAATACCGACCGTTTCAATGCGTTCACCGATAATATTGTACAACAAACTCGACATCAGTCCGATATCGGGGTTATCATAAAAAAGGCCAATATTGACAATATACGGCGATTGCCCATACATTGGGCGGTCATGCTCAAGTGAATTAGGGCCGAATTCAAGCATACTCTGAATGATTGCGGCATTGGTAACCAAAAGAAAGTCTTTAAGCGGACTGATAAATGAAAGGGATTTCCGCATTTCGATTTCTGCTCCATAATTATCAGCGGCTAATGCATTATGATAGGTGTATTCCAATCCACTGCCTGTAAATTTATACTGAACCTCAATAGGATGAATAAATTCTTTATAAAACACGCCAAACGTAAACGTTTCACGGGCTGAAGGATAAAACTCGTACCGCAAATCGTAGTTGTGAACAATGGCATTCATCAGCTCCGGATTGCCGCTAAATACCGCATTCACATCAAACTCATAAAATGCAAAAGGGGCAATTTCCCTGAATTCGGGACGGTTTATTGTTTTTCCGTACGACAACCGGATAATATGCTGCTCGGTAATCCCAAACATCAGATTAGCTGAAGGGAAATAATCAATCGTATCATTAAATACATACACCGGTTCACTATTTGCATTATCATGTGAATTGAGAACCTGTGAATTACTTTCGACCCGAACACCGGTATACAATGTCATCCAACGTGTAAAGGGCAGCTTAAAACCAAGATATCCTGCATAGAGCCGGTTAAGTCCAACATAAGCATCTGATTTATTTGTTGCTTCGTCAATACGTATTCCTGTGCTGTCATTAATATTTTCATCACGAAATAAACTATCCAAAGACTGAAATGCAATACGAGTATTATATTTGCTGTAATCAGAGATAACATAACCAATGTTCCTTACAGAAAACTCCCTGTACTTCCGTTCATAAAAAAAACCGGCTTTCACTTCAGGTTTAAACTCACCGATCATGAATTTCTGCGTCAGATTGGCTGAACCGTTATAAACATTTTCGGCTGTTTCAAGAAACAATCGTCCGGCATACTTCATATTTGCATTAGGCAGAAAAGCCGTTGAATAGCGGCCATAGCCATAAAGATTGCTGTCTACAACCAGAAATTGTGTGAGCCGTTTGGTGTCGGGCATATTTTTGCTAGCGGTTCCGGTTCCTACGTTCCAGTCAATTACCGTGTTACGATTATTAAAGGCATGTTCACCCGCAAGCTGTCCGGTGTAAATTGAACGGGACGAAAAGGTATATTCATAACTACGCATATTCTGACTGCTATAAAATTCAAAACCACGGCGCAGGGTTGTTCGATCATTACTAATCTGGTTAAACAGGTTCCGGAACTCAATCTTATGACCTTTGCCTAAGAAGAAAGCCCAGTTGTGCATGACTCCGATTCGTATTTTATTAACATATACATCATCCACAAATTTAAACTCGGGATTAACGGAGTCATCCAAAAAATTATAAGAATTATAACTCGCATTAAACACATCATTATAATCCCGGGTGTTTCCATAATTCAGCGCCGTAACATTACCACATTTAATATTAAAAAGATTAAACCTGGAATTAACATTTAACCCGATACGCTGGTCGGGAATGGCAGTTACCGGATAGGCCGTCCAGTTTTTATTCATTGCCCGTCCCAATTCCTGAAAAATGGCTTTATTTTCTTTATCTTCTTCAAGCGTTTTGGCTTGTTTTAATTTCTGCAGATTAGCCGGAAAACCATCCGGCAATGCGCGTGTTCCGTCGTCATAACCCAACCAGTCGGTTTTACCTCCCTTATAGGTGTAGAAGTCATTAAATGTGGTACCATCATTATAGGACGAGGAATAGCTAAACGAAATACTATTTTTATCGGGCATGTTTTTGGTTGATATTTTAACAAATCCGCCTGAAAAATCAGCCGGTAATTCAGGCGCTGGGGTTTTATATATTGTAATATTATCAATCATCGCACTCGGGATCATATCAAATGAAAACGCACGGAGATCAGTTTCGCTGCTGGGCGCTGCAGCATTATTAATCCAAACATTATTATAGCGTGAACTAAGGCCGCGCACATTGATAAATCTGTCGTCGGTAATGGTTATACCCGGAATGCGTTTTACAACTTCAGATGCATCCCTGTCCTGCGTTTTCAATATCTGTTGACTCGATATTCCATTGGTAATCACCGAACTTGCCTTAATGCTGCTGATCATGGCCACCTCGGTATTACTGCGGCGCTGAGCAACAACCTCTACGCCTTCCATCTCAAGCGACTGCTCTTCCATTTCAGCATTCACAATTGTTGTTTTATTTTTTTCCACAACAATTTTTTCCACAATGAGTGGCGTGAACGAAATATATGAAAAGCGTACATTGTAAGTGCCCGGAGCCACTCCTTCAATGGTGAATGTTCCATCAAAATCAGTTACAGCGCCGATGGTGGTACCTTCAATAACCGCCGTTACTCCTACTAAACTTTCGTTTTTGTTCTTATCTTTTACAACCCCGGATATACTACCCGTTTGAGCAATGGCCTGGGCGGTTAAAAATCCCGCAATACATGATAAAATTAACTTTCTATACATAAAAATTAAAATTGATAGACGTCAAAAATAGAAATTAGCTGTTGCTGGTATTTTAAATTAGCATGAAGGTTGTGTTAAGATAAATTTAACACGATAAAATATTTTAAAAAAATAGCTGTTTCAACATTATCAGAATCAAACTTAAAAACAAAAAAATTAGTAAAAACAACCACAATAAAATTAACCTTTACTTAATAGACAATTAAGATATAATTCAAAACATTAACAGTAATTTGTAGTTTTGATTATGACAAAATTATTATATGATACGATATAAATTACTGATTGTTGATGATGAAGAGGATGCTCTTGAGTTTTTATCCTATAATCTGCGCAAACTGGATGAGTTTGAAATCTTCACAGCGACCAATGGTAAAGATGCCATAAAAATTGCCACCGAAATTGTACCGCATCTGATATTGCTGGATATCATGATGCCTGAATCGGATGGCATTACTACCTGTGAGGAATTGCGAAAAATAAAATCATTGGAAAAAACACTAATTGCATTTCTCACCTCCCGTAACGAAGATTATTCGCAGATTGCCGGATTTGAGGCGGGCGGAGATGATTATATTGCCAAACCCATACGACCTAAAGTATTATACAGCCGTATCAAGGCCCTACTTAAACGATTCGATCATATATCGGCAGAACAGACATTTGAGAACGGCATGCTGAAAAAAGGCAATATCCTCATCAATAAAGAAAAATATGTTGTTGTAATTAATGATAAGGAATTATTTCTGCCACGCAAAGAATTTGAATTATTGCTGTTACTTATCTCCAAACCCGAAAAAGTTTTTACACGCGAACAGATTTTTCATTCGGTATGGGGCAATAACATAACGGTAAACGATCGCACAATTGATGTTCACATCCGCAAGCTGCGGGAAAAAATAGGTGACGATCATATTAAAACTATCAAGGGTGTGGGCTACCGATTTGTTGAGTAACCGGGCGAAAAACAGTAATTATTAATAATTCCTGCTCCCCGGATCAAATACGGTCCAACCGGCTGTCCATGCCGTTGTTCCAAACGCACCCTTATATCCGGTTACAGATATTTCGGGATAACTAAGCAGTTCAGTAAAATCAGCTCCGGTCAGAATAAAACAACTACTTCCGGGCAAAAACACAGGATGTGCCGATGAATAAATAGAAGTATCAGTATGCAACGATGCAAGAGTACTGTCGCCAATATTTCCATAGGCCGGATTATCATAAAACGCCGAATCGAAAGACGAATAAAATGGTATAGTATTACCGGCCAGCACACAATGCCTGACCCTGAGTGTGCTGCCAGTAGCGTTGTTTTGAGCATTGTTAGCTGTTCCGGGCTGGATACGCAATCCGTAAGGCCAGCCGGCGATTACCGAGTTATACAACCGGAGCATGGTTCCGCGCCGCAGATAAACACCGGCCTGAAAAGCTGACGGGATACCGGATGCTGTATCGCTGATTTTAGGACCAAATAAGCTGATGTTTGAAAAAACGGGCTGCGTATTCGGTGTATTCAGTGAGCCATTATAATCATTATCCGACTCAATGCCACTTGAATTTTCCGTCAATTCATATAGTCCTTTATCCCGCACCGCAACACCAAACTGCACAACCCCGGTATAACCCAGATCAGTATCAAAATCATCGTCACGGCATTTATAACTAACCAAATTCCGACAATTTACGGTTCCACCCTTCCATCCAAACGAATCATCATTGCTGTAGGATACCTGAACATGATCAACTACTGTTCCATTTCCTGTACCGGCAAGCGTCAGTCCGCCCATTTCATCCACATCTGATGCAAAATTTCCGGCAAACTCTATCCGTAAATATTGTATTATCCCGCTATTATCTCCTGAAGAATTGCCACCACAGCATATATTTGAATCCGTAAGAATCTGCAGATTATTTCCATTACAGTTCACCGGCGCACTGCCACATAACAAAAAACCACCGATATCCCCGGGATTGCGCCAATCCGGTAATGCCGAAGAGGTAAAAACAACGGGTTGTGCTGCCGTGCCTTGTATAAAAATTTGTGCTCCACGTTTAACAATTATAGCAGCATTAGTACTAACAAGGCCTTGTATCAATGTTCCTGCATCAATTGTGAGTGTAACATTAGAATCAATATAAATACGACCCGAAATTAATATCTTTTTAGCTGACGACCATTTGGTGTTTTCTGTAATATGACGACTGGTTAAATAAATAACTGATGAAAGATCTATATATTCTTCAACCATTTCAATCTCCTTAGTCCTTATCGTATCACCCGGTTCCCTGATTATTAATGTTTCTTTATTACAGGATCCAATAACCATCCACCCTGCAAATACAATAATTAACCATTGCATTGAATCGGGTAAAACTTTTTTAAAAACTAATCTGTAATTAACTAATAACCAATGACTATTTAGAAAAAAGATTACAGAACTCTTCATGTTCCTGTATGCTATAAATCTCGGGTTCTTAACAGATTTCATAAATCTTAATTTATTATTAATCAATGATATAATTCAAATTATTTTAAAATTCACGATATAATTAAGCCAAATTTAATAATAAATTAACATTGGGCTAATGTTAGCATAAATAAAAGCAGAGATATTTGGCCTTGTAAACATTAAATTAATAAATAATTAAGTAAAATTTAAGAATGAAAAATTATGTTTGTATTATTATGTGTTTCCTTGCAGGAATGGAAACATATTCACAGGAATTTTCAGAAACAGATACAATACCTACTGTTTTAGAAAGAATAAACAGCGATCTTTCGAGCATGAAAAAATTAAAAATCAGCGGATATCTTCAATCGCAGGTTCAGTTTGCCGATACCGCAGGAATTGAATCGTATGCCGGAGGTAATTTTTCATCAGGATTTGACAATCGTATTGGCATAAGAAGAGGTCGTGTCAAATTTGGCTATACCAACGATTTGTCAATGTATGTATTACAAATTGATGCGACAGAAAAAGGAATCAGTTTAAAAGATGCATATTTGCAATTTACCGATCCGGTAATCGAAACATTCACGTTTACCGGCGGTGTATTTGATCGTCCATTTGGATATGAAATATCCTATTCGTCGAGTTTACGCGAATCGCCCGAACGTTCGCGGTTGTTCCAGACCTTATTTCCCGGTGAACGTGATCTAGGAGGAAAAATAACCATTCAGCCACCCAAACACTCAAGGTATAACTTTATAAAATTTGAGGGTGGCGTTTTTAATGGCACAGGACCGACGGTTACAGATTTCGATAACTACAAAGACATCATCAGTCATTTGTCATTTAACCGTAGTTTCCTTACCGAGCGGCTGAATATCGGGTTCGGTTGTTCCTATTATAATGGCGGATGGAGGCAAGGAACAAATTACCGGTATCTGATAACCGACGTGATGCAGCCGGATAACAGTTATATCCGGGGATTCAGCCAGGATTCAACACATGGAAATATTCGCAGTCGGGTACGACGTGAATATAAAGGATTAGATATTCAGATAACATTTCAGTCATCACTTGGTATTACTGTACTTCGCGGCGAATATATTACCGGACGCCAGCCGAGTACGGCAAAATCATCTGTCAGTCCATCGGCACAACCTGTCGAAAATACAATATACCGGGTAAACGGAACCACTGCTACTCCCTATACAGCATTTTCGGATGCATATTTGCGCGACTTTGAAGGCGGATATATCTACTTTGTGCATAATATTATGCAAACCAAACATCAGGTAGTTGCCAAATACGACTGGTATGATCCCAACACACGGATAGCCCGAGACCAGATTGGTGTAAAAAACTCAAAAACCGGAGCTGCTGATATTATGTACACCACAATCGGACTGGGATGGATCTATAGATGGAACAGCAACGTAAAACTGATGGCTTATTATGATAGAGTAACCAATGAAACCACCAAATACATCTATCATGGAAGCACGCTTAAGGCCTTATCCCGTGACAGAAATGACAACGTATTGACATTCAGGGTTCAATATAAATTTTAGTGGTTAACATTAAATTAATATTAAGATAATTATCAATTCAAATTAAACAGAGACTTTTAAACTTTTAAAAAACAGGGTTATGAAGAAAAGACAAAGAATAGCATGGGCTTTATTTACAGTAATGACCATTAACATTTTTGCACAGACCGGATTAACAATTAAAATCAAGGGTAGCGATACATGTTTGCCTATTTCACAAAAAGAAGCTGAACAATACATGAAAACTCATGCCGGATCCAGCATTTCGGTGATTGGCGGCGGATCAGGGGTAGGGATTGCCGCGCTGTTTGATGGAACAACAGACATAGCAATGTCATCACGCCCGATAAAGTTAAGCGAAAAACTTAAAATGCAGGAAGCCGGAAAAGCATACAAACAGATTATTATCGGCTATGATGCACTAAGTGTAATTGTACATCCGGAAAATAAAGTCAGTCAGCTCACCCGTGAACAAATTGAAGCCATATATACCGGAAAAATCACAAACTGGAAAGCCGTAGGCGGAGATGATATAGCGATCGTTGTATATTCTCGCGAATCCAGTTCAGGTACTTTCGAGTTTTTTAAAGAGCATCTGTTGAAAAACAAGAATTATACATCCAAAGCACTGATGATGCCGGCAACAGGAGCTATTATTCAATCGGTTAGCCAAACCAAAGGAGCTATTGGTTATGTCGGGCTGGCGTACGTTGAAAAAGATATAAAACCAATTAAGATCTCGTATGATCAGGGTAAAAATTTTGTTGCACCATCAATGGCCAATGCAAAAAACAAAACCTATCCTGTTGTCCGGCCGCTGTATTATTATTATACAACAAATGTTGAAAAAAAGGTTAAGCCCTTTATTGATTATATCCTCACTGCCGAAGGTCAAAAAATCATCGAGCAGGTAGGATATATACCCGTTAAATAAAATTATAAATGAATAAGCGACATCGTTTTACAGCCCAAATACTTGAAAAAATAAGTGAACGCATCTTATTTATCAGCAGCACAGTAACCAGTCTGGCCGTACTGCTGATTATTATTTTTATGTTTCGTGAAGGACTGGGATTGTTTAACCATACACCTGTTGAAGAAGGCAGTATCCTTGCCATTAACAGGGCAAATCCGGTTAAAGAGCTTACTGCCGAACAAGTCAAAAAAATCTTTGATCAGGAAATAACCAACTGGAAAGAGGTAGGTGGTATTGACAGCACGATAGAACTATTCCGCATTGATGATATTTTCAATTTCTATACTGAAGAGCAAGTCGGATCGGAATTTGAAAATCTCGGGCAATTGTTAAGTGAACACATCAATGCCCATTCAAATATTCTGGCTTTTTTTCCGGCTCATTTCAAAATTAAAAACTTTCTGGGCAAAGAATTGCCGGTAGAAAAAATTAGTTTCGGAAAGTTTTTCTTAGGAAAAGAATGGTTTCCCACAGCTCATCCTGCGGCTCAGTTTGGAATTTTATCCCTGATTTTGGGTACCCTGTGGATAAGTATTGGCGCAATACTGATTGCATTGCCTTTTGGGCTGGCTACAGCTATTTATATGTCGGAGATTGCGGACGAACGGGTCCGCAACTTTCTCAAACCAGTGATTGAGCTATTGGCCGGAATACCATCGGTAGTTTATGGTTTTTTCGGATTAGTTGTAATCGTACCGGCGATTCAGCAGATATTTAATTTACCTGTTGGTGAGACAGCGCTGGCCGGGAGCATTATTCTTGGAGTAATGGCATTACCAACCATAATAACGATATCTGAAGATGCGCTTCGCACTACACCACGTACACTTAAAGAAGCCAGTTTGGCCTTAGGTGCTAACCAATGGCAAACGATCTATAAAGTTACCGTACCCTATGCCTCGTCGGGTATCACTGCAGCAGCAATTCTCGGTATTGCCCGTGCGATGGGCGAAACTATGGCAGTACTAATGGTTACCGGTAATGCAGCCGTTATACCTACCTCCTTTCTGCAACCCGTTCGCACCATACCTGCAACCATAGCGGCTGAACTGGGCGAGGCGCCACAAGATGGCATGCACTATAAAGCGTTATTTGCCTTAGGATGTATTCTCTTTTTTATTACGCTAATCATCAACTTTGCCGTACAATATATCTCATCACGAAAAAAACATGACTGAATATGAAAAGCCCGGCTGAATATATCCAACTAAAAAAAAGAAATCAGGCTATTGCCAAAACTACGTTCACGGCAATGAGCTTAATAGTAGTTGTTTTCCTTTTCTTCCTGTTAGGATTTATTTTTATCAGAGGAATCGGTGTAATAAGCTGGGAATTTCTAACCTCCATGCCAGAAGAGGGCATGACTTCCGGTGGTATTTATCCGGCTATTATCGGGACCTTTTACCTGATTGCCGGCAGTATCCTTTTTGCCTTTCCTATCGGTGTTTTATCAGGTATATATCTAAATGAATATGCCCGGGAGAGTTTTGGTAAACGCTTCATAAAAACCATGACCAATAATCTTGCCGGTATCCCTTCAATTGTATTTGGATTATTTGGCATGTCCCTTTTTGTCAATACACTCGGTTTTGGTGATTCGATTTTAGCGGGCTCATTAACGCTTGGGCTGCTAACACTGCCGGTTATCATTAAAACAACAGAAGAAGCACTTAAATCTGTTGATGATTCGTTTCGCAGGGCCAGTTATGCATTAGGCGCAACACATCTGCAAACAGTCCGGAAGGTAGTTCTTCCCATTGCACTGCCCAATATCATCACCGGCCTGATTCTATCCATCGGCAGAGTGTCGGGCGAAACAGCGCCCATTCTGTTTACCGTTGCGGCATACTTTTTACCCAAATTACCATCCAGTATTTTTGATCAGGTAATGGCCCTTCCCTATCACCTGTATGTTATCTCAACCAGCGGTACAAACATTAAAGAATCACGCGCCATTGCGTACGGGACAGCTCTGGTGTTGATTATTATTGTACTGCTGACGAACCTGCTGGCTAATGCATTGCGCGGATACTTCGGCAACAAAGTTAAAATGAATTAATATGGATAAAATTGCAACTAAAGACGTAAATCTTTTTTACCGCGAATTTCAGGCGCTTAAGAATATTACACTTACCATGAAAGTTAATAAGGTTACTGCGCTAATCGGCCCTTCGGGTTGCGGTAAATCAACCTATCTTCGATTATTTAACCGCATGAACGACCTGATTGAAGGAGTTAAAATTGAAGGAGATATCTTACTTGACGGTGAAGATATCTATAGTAAAACAATGGCGGTTGATGAGTTGCGTAAAAAAGTCGGTATGGTTTTTCAAAAACCCAACCCCTTTCCAAAAAGTATATACGAAAACGTAGCATACGGATTACGGGTAAATGGGATAAAAGATAAAAACTATATTGATGAACATGTTGAAAAATCATTGATGCAATCGGCTTTATGGGACGAAGTAAAAGACAAATTAAAAAAATCGGCTTTTGAATTATCGGGCGGCCAGCAGCAGCGTTTATGCATTGCCCGGGCGCTGGCAATCGAACCAACGGTATTGTTGATGGATGAGCCCGCATCGGCGCTGGATCCCATTTCAACGGCAAAAATCGAAGAACTGATCTATGAACTGAAAAAAAAGTATACCATTGTAATTGTAACCCATAATATGCAACAGGCAGCACGTGTGAGTGATGTCACTGCTTTTTTCTATCTCGGCGAACTGGTTGAATGGAACGAAACAAAAATAATGTACACTAGTCCGCATGACATTCGAACACAAAATTACATTACGGGAAGGTTTGGATAACAATTTTTTAGTATTTTTATTGAACTTTTCGTCCGAAACTAAGGATACTAAAAAAACAAAAACACCATGACACATCTCGAAACCGAACTTCAGTTTTTAAAATCATCCATCATTGAAATGTGGAACCTGGTAGTGAACCAACTATCCCGTTCACGTGAGGCGTTGGAAAGTAACGACAGGGACCTGATCAACGAGATTCTGGCCAATGAAAAAAGGGTTGATGCCTTTGAACTGAAGATTAATATGGACTGTGAAAACATACTGGCATTGTTTAATCCGGTAGCTAATGATCTGCGGCTGATTCTGGCTGTACTCAAAATAAATTATAATCTTGAACGCATCGGTGATTATGCCAATGGGATCACAAAAATTCTTCGTGACGAAGAAGAACAGTTCGAACTGGAACACATAAAAACACTTCGTTTGCCAGAGATGTACGCCACAGCTCTGAAAATGTTACAGGACTCGCTTGAGGCCTTTGAAAAAGAAAACAACCAGATTCCACGAACTATTTTTAAGTATGACGAAAAACTGGATAAATACAATCGTAACGCCAGCATAGCGATTGCTGAAATTATACAAAACAGGCCCAAATCAACCATTAAATACCTAAATCTGCTTTCCATCAACCGTAAACTTGAACGCGTTGGTGATCAGATAAAAAACATTTCAGAAGAAATCATTTTTTACCTTGAGGCAAAAGTTTTACGCTATAAAAAAAAGAAATGATAAATTCGCACAGATAGCTAATCAAACCTTAACCGACCAAATACAGATAAACCAACCCCAATGAATAATTCCAATAGAAAAATCCTGATTGTTGATGACGAAGCCGATATTTTGGATTTCATTGCCTATAACTTACGCAAAGAAGGATTTCAGGTGTACACAGCAACCAATGGCAAAGACGGGATTCAGATTGCAAATGAAAAAATTCCGGACCTGATTATTCTCGATGTAATGATGCCAGAGATGGATGGTATCGAAACCTGCAACGCATTAAAAGATCTTCCGGCGCTCGAAAGCACCATCATCACCTTTCTCACTGCCCGCGCCGAAGAGTATTCGCAGATGGCAGGTCTTGAAGCCGGGGCCGATGACTATATTACAAAACCCATCAAACCAAAACTGCTGCTTGCCAAGATACAATCGTTACTGCGCAGAAAGAAATCAAATGGTACCGATAAGCGGATCGTGATAAAAAACATTGTAATTGATCCCGATAAATACCAGATCACTATTGACGGAAAACCTCTTACACTGCCCAAAAAAGAATTTCAGTTATTATTATTACTGGCATCAAAACCCGATAAAGTTTTCACGCGTGATGAAATTTACAATAAGATATGGACCAGCGACGTTGTTGTCGGTGACCGAACCATTGATGTCCACATCCGGAAATTACGCGAAAAACTTGGTGAAAACGCCATAAAAACCATTAAAGGAGTTGGCTATAAATTTGAGGATTCATGAGGAATAACTCACAGCACCGGCTGGCACTGGCGGCATCCATCACATTATTAATTATTGAAGTTATCACCTTTCTAATCATCAGCAGTTTCTGGTTTGATGATTTTCAATGGGATTTATTACTGATTCTGGCTATCGTCAGTTTCTTTTTCTCGTACAGCATCTTTTTATTTGTTATCAACCGGTTTATCTATGACAAAATTAAAGTGATCTATAAAACCATTCGCACCATCAAGTTATCAAAAGAAGAAAAACACCGGCAATATGATCCGAATCTGGATATGCTCAAAAAAGTGAACGAAGATGTAAAGGACTGGGCTGATGCCCGCACACAAGAGATTGACAACCTGAAACGATTGGAAAACTATCGCCGTGAGTTTCTCAGCAATGTATCCCACGAACTGAAAACCCCCCTTTTCAATATACAGGGATATATCCTTACGCTGGCCGATGGGGCAATATTTGATCCTGAAGTAAACACCGAATACCTGAAAAAAACAGAAAACAACATTGAACGCATGATTAATATTGTACAGGACCTGGAAATCATCGCTCAACTTGAGGCCGGAGAGATCAAACTTGATTTTTCAACCTTTGACATTATCGGGCTTACCCGCGAAGTATTTGAAATGCTCGAAACAAAGGCAAAGAAAAAAAATATTCAATTTATTTTCAGAGATGATATCACAGAGACCACGCATAAATATGTCAGGGCAGACAAAGAACGGATCCGTCAGGTATTGATAAACCTGATAGATAACAGTATTAAATACGGAAATGACGGAGGCCGTACAAAAATTAGTGTTTATGATCTGGATGAGATATTACTGATTGAAGTATCGGATAATGGGATTGGCATTGAGCCCCAGCATCTCTCACGGCTCTTCGAGCGCTTTTACCGGGTTGACAAGAGCCGCTCACGCAGTCAGGGCGGATCAGGACTTGGGTTAGCCATTGTAAAGCACATTATCGAAAAGCACGATCAATCCATCAATGTCCGTAGCGCACCAGGCATTGGCTCCACATTCTCATTTACACTGGCTAAAGCAAAATAACCGGCTTGACAGCCAGCCATCCATAATCAGTCGAGCAGCCGCTTCTGTCCCTGCAGATTACGCATCTCTTCAATATCCTGAGTACATTCCATACAACCGATATAGTTACCCGACGGATCACGTAATGCATAAAATTCAATCAATATCTTATGCGGTTTTCCTCCCTGAGTAACAGGCATATCAATCCAGAATACCGCTTTATCCCGTTTACGTTGCCTCATTTCATCCACAATACGCTCAACCAATGGCAAGCTTTCTACCGGATGACATTGACGGAAATTAACACCGATTGAATTAGTTGCGCGTTTAAAAATCCGGTCTTTGTGCTTATTCCAGCCCACAACCTCATCTTTACTGTCAATAATCGTCAGTTCAACAGGTAATGTTTCAATAATGGCATTTACCATTTGTTTGTTCATCAGGTCTACAAGGTTATCCATACTCTATCTTTAATCATTTAACATTTGATATAATTCATCAAGTTTGGGAGACAGAATAATTTCGGTTCTCCGGTTACGCGCACGTGCTTCGGCTGTTTTGCCGGTCTCCAGTGGAAGATATTCACTACGACCTGTAGCCATAAGCCGGCGAGGATTAATCTTCGAATCCTGTAGCAGCACTTTTACCACCGCAGTTGCCCGCATCACACTCAAATCCCAGTTATCCTTTATCTGATCCTCCGGTTTACTAAAATATTTCACATCATCGGTATGCCCTTCTATTGTAACATTAATATCGGGATTTTGTTCCAACACTCTGGCCAGTTTTTTCAAGGCCTCAGCACCATCAGATTCCACTTCATAACGGCCGGATTTGAAAAGTAACTTTTCATCCATAGAAACATAAACCTTTCCGTTTTTCCGGGTAACGCTCAATCCCCTTCCTTCAAAACCAAGCAATGCGCCAGATACTTTATTTTTCAGTTCTTTCATTAGTGAGTCCTTCCGTGATAAGATCTGCTCGAGTTCAACCAGGCGGGCTTTATTGGTCTCGAGTTCACGCTGCAACCGGTCGGTATTTTGTTTTTTAGCATCAACATCAATGCTCAGCTTCATCAATGAATCTTCCCTGCGCTGCAAATCTGTTTGTGTTTTCTGCAATTCCTGCAGTAACCGTTTGGTTTCACGCTCACTGCCATTAATAAGAGATTCCTGCGATGCCTTGAGTTTATTATATTTCTCAAGCAAAGTATTATACTCTATCTTCATCCGAACCAATTGCTCGTTTCGTTTAATACTATCGCCTGCAAGCTTTGTTGAACTGGATTCGAGATTTTTAAGTTTTGAAGTCAACTCCGTATTCTGTACCGTAAGCTGTTCATTTTTTTCATTCAGGTCGTTACGCTCCATGATGCAGGTATCGTGCTTTCCCTGAAGGGCAGCAAAATGCCGTGGCGGAATACAACCATGAATAATCATCAGAAAAAATACCGGGATAATCAATCTATTCATAAAAATAGCAGGTTAATTATTCAACATTTTGGTTATCAAATATAACAAAGAAAAATAAATCTCGATATTTAAAGTTATATTTATACTTTTGCACAATTATTCAAACATGGCTTTGCCATTGGTTTATAATGTCTAAAATGGTTACACCTTCAACGGCAATACTAAAAAATATTACGGATCCTTCGGATCTGAAAAAGCTTACGATCAGGGAACTAAAGGATTTAAGTGAAGAAATCCGACAATTTATCATTGATGTGGTCTCCAAAAACACAGGACATCTGGGCGCCAGTTTAGGTGTGATTGAACTGACACTCGCCCTGCATTATGTATTTGACACACCTGCCGATAAAATCATCTGGGACGTAGGCCATCAGGCCTATGCTCATAAAATTATTACGGGCCGAAAAGAATTATTCCATACCAACCGCAATTACAAAGGCATCAGCGGATTCCCACGCATTGATGAAAGTAAGTACGATGCTTTTGGAGGCGGACATTCGTCCATTTCTATTTCTGCAGCACTGGGTATGGCTATGGCTCATAAGCTACAAGGCAAAGAACCAAAACAATTTATTGCGGTTATTGGTGACGGATCGCTAACCGGCGGTGTTGCCTTTGAAGGGTTAAATAATGCCGGCATACAGCATACCGACCTATTGGTTATTCTGAACGACAATAATATGGCCATTGATCCGAATGTTGGAGCAATGAAAAATTATCTGATTAACCTCACTGCCTCATATTCATACAATAAACTAAAAAAGGATGTATGGGACCTGTTGAGCCGATTCAAATTACTGAGCGCTTTTCAGCGAATGATCCAAAAACTGATTAATGGAATCAAATCGGCACTGTTCCGACAGTCGAACCTGTTTGAGGCGCTGGGGTTCAGATATTTTGGGCCAGTTGACGGACATGATCTCCCTCACCTGATAAAAATACTGAATGATCTGAAAAAAATTCCGGGGCCCAAGCTTCTGCACTGCATCACCATAAAAGGCAAAGGATATGCACCCGCGGAACTCAACCAGGTAGAATGGCATGCACCCGGGAAATTTGATAAGCGGACAGGAGAAATAATAAAACCCGTAACAAACGGAGACACTCCCCTTACCTTTCAGGATGTATTTGGCGAAACGCTGGTTGAACTGGCCCATATCAATCCGGCAATTGTTGGCATAACACCGGCCATGCCAACCGGATGCTCGATGAACCGGCTGATGGAAGAGATCCCGGAGCGTGCCTTTGATGTAGGTATCGCCGAACAGCACGCCGTGACTTTCTCGGCCGGCTTAGCTATACAGGGAATGATCCCCTACTGCAATATCTATTCCACTTTTTTGCAACGCGCTTATGATCAGGTAATCCATGATGTTGCCATCCAGCGGCTACCGGTCATTTTTTGTATTGACCGCGCCGGTATTGTAGGGCATGATGGCCCTACACATCATGGGGCCTACGATATTGCTGCCCTGCGCTGCATTCCTAACCTTATTTTAGCTGCGCCGATGGACGAAATTGAACTCCGCAACATGATGTTTACTGCCCAAAAACTATTACCCGGTCCATTCGCCATCCGTTATCCCAGGGCACAGGGAATACATAGCGTGTGGCGCAACAATTTTTCACTTGTACCGGTTGGTAAAGCCAGAAAACTGAGTGACGGAACCGGAACGGTTGTCCTTTCGGCCGGTTATCCCGGCAATTTTGTACAAAAAGCCATTGCCATGCTTAATCCCGATGAACCCAAACCAGCGCACTACGATATCCGGTATATTAAACCCTTTGATGAAGAACTGTTACATAGCATCTGCCGCAATTTTAATAACATCATTACCATTGAAGACGGTTCGGTAATCGGCGGATTTGGTTCTGCGCTATCTGAATTCGTACACATCAATCATTATACGGTAAACATCACCATAATGGGCATCCCCGACCGGTATATAGAACATGGAACACCAACTGAATTATACGCTGATTGCGGATTGGATACCACGTCCATCATCAAAACCATTCGCAAAACATTTTCGGGCCAACAGAATCAGTAATCAATATGCAATGGTTTAACCGGATGAATCTGGCTGCAGTGCCATTTAATACAACGCGTTTTCCCTTTTTTTATGGATGGATTATATTGATTGGCGGTGCTACCGGAGTCATCATGAGCGTTCCGGGACAGACCATTGGCATGTCGGTATTTATTGAAGATCTGCTTCAACACTTTCAACTCTCGCGCAATCAGTTATCCTTTGCCTATATGGCGGGCACATTGGCCGGTTCATTTCTGCTTACCTGGCTGGGACGCCAGTACGACCGTCACGGAATACGCATAGTGCTGGCGTTCGGACTAATTGGCATGGCATTAACACTGATGTATTTTCAATATCTGTTTGCTGTATCAGTGCGTATATTTAATGCCTTTCCGCAAATTCAGCCCGTAATCCTGTCTCTTATATTATTATTTACCGGTTTTTTCGGGCTTCGACTGTTGGGACAAGGAGCAATCAATATTCTTTCACGTAATATGGTTATGAAATGGTTCGACCGTAAACGCGGGTTTGCCAACGGGATTATGAGTGTTATTATTTCATTTGGTTTCTCATCAACTCCTATCCTTCTAAGCCGCTATAAAAAACTTCACGGATGGTCGTCAACATGGCAGTTACTGATGCTAATCACACTTGGCTTTATTGTTATTGAACTACTCCTTTTCCGGGACAATCCGTCCCAGTGTGCGCTCTGTGCGGATGGCCGGAAAAGCCCGTCGGCAAAGCCGGAAGCCGGAAAAAAACAATACACACTTGACGAAGCAACAACCACCTATTCGTTCTGGATATTTACCCTCGGATTAACCATGTACTGTATCATTATTACAGCCATCATCTTTCATATCGAATCAATTTTTATTCATGCCGGATTACCGGGTTCAAAAGGTTTTACCATCTTTTTGCCCGCAGCCATAATTGCTGTCCTCTTTCAATTCGGAGGTGGATGGCTGAGCGATTTTATTCCTCTGAAATTTATCATGATATTTCATCTGTTCAGTATGCTTGTGGCTTTAAGCGGGCTTTATCTGTTATCGAGCAGTGGTGCTGCACTCTGGATAATGATTGCCGGCCTGGGCTCGGCTTCCGGTTCGTTTGATGCATTATATACCATCGTCTGGCCTAAATTTTTCGGCACAAAACATCTTGGAGCTATCTCTGGCTACTCTCTTGCCTGGCTCACAATAGGCAGCGCGTTGGGCCCCTTTGTCTTTTCAGTTATGGCTATACAACATTCATACCTTCCGGCCATTATGCTTTTCTCTTTTGCACTGATTATTCTGCTGTTTATGACTTTTAAGGCCGATCAACCATGCCGGCCGGATAGTGAGTAACAGATAAATTAAAAGGTTTGTTGTTCCAACTCTGCTATCTGTTTGCGCCATAATGGAGGAACCGCAATGGATTGTTTAAGCAAACTGTTATAACAAACAAGTACAATATCGTTGGTAGCTGAGATACTGCCATCTTTAACCATAAGATACTGAACCATTGTAATGCTTTTATTCCCGATTTTTAAGACCTTGGTAAAACAAACGGGCAAATCATCCAGATAAACAGGTTTAAGGTAATTGATAGTTGAAGAGGCAATAACCATTGACTCTTCTTTCCAGTTAATCCTCCCGTCCAATATACGATTAAAATAATATAAACGGCCCAGGGAAAAAAAATGTCCATAAATAACATTATTAACATGTCCGTTAATATCAATATCACTAACTCTTATCTGAATTTCACACCGGTGATAAAAAGGTATATTATTTAAAACTATCATATAGCCCAAACATAACAAAAAAAGAACAAAAATCATAGCTTACCAGATGATAATCCTTCAATCCATATTTCTAAGTCGTACCCAGAGAATCAGCAGTTGCAATGTTAACAAACACCGGCATACAAACACAATGCCATAATAATCAGCCAAATGAGAATCGGGATATTTTAAAAAAAATAAATTATTCTGTTGATAATTATTGGTATGTATAAAAAGATTTTATATTTTTAGCTTTTAATAACGATAGAATAACATGGGTTTGATCTCTTTATTACGCATTCATTTGGGCATCATAAAAAAAACTGACACCATTGAAGCCACCAGGGCTGCACTTCAGAAAGAATATGATGAGTATAACGAATATGCCAAATCAAAAGAACTGGCACGATATCTGGAGTTAAAGGAATTTGTATTATCACCTGATTTTGCTCTCCGCAAAAAAGAAATCATGGGGCAAAAATTCTCTTCCACCGCCGAGTATTCAAAGCAACAACGCTATCTGGAGCTGAAAAAGAAGCCGCGGATAAAAACTTATCTTGCCGTCAGCAATTCGCAACAATTACAAGCGTGTAAAACAATTGAGCAATCGGCTGAATTGAAAGAATACATTGGATTGGAGCAATATCTGCATTCAAACGAATTTATGCAGTTACAGGCCAGCATGCCCTCCAAAGAATTTAAACAGCATGAAACCTACCAAAAAGTGCTGCGTCACAAAGAACTCAGCAACTCATCAGCGCTGAAAAAATACCACAAATTCATCCAATCGGAGAAATATAAAATTTACACCGAGATGGTGGATTCGGCCGAAGTTAAAGAATATTTTGAGTTAGAGAAATACCTTGCCGGCGATGCCTTTTTAAAGGTACGCGATTACATGGCTCTTTCTGCATCAAAAAAATGGGAAGCCAGTGATGAATATGCAAAACTAACTGAATATAAAACACTGGATAAATCAGAAAAAATCCGCTGGTATTTTTCACTTGAAGGCACACATAAATTTGACGAGATTAAACGGTGGAAAATGACTTTCGAAGATGATTTTAATCAAGCCAAACTATCACCGCAATGGCTTACCAAATATTACTACGGTGAAACAATAATAAAAGACACTTACAGTTTATTCAACGATCAGCATTTTGTTACCGATGGGGCCAATCTCAGCATTGGTAATAGTATGCTTAAAATTATCACACAAAAAAATAACAAGCCGGTTGAAGGAAAGGCGTGGCATGCAAAAAACGGTTTCTATACCCGTTCATTCGAATATACATCGGGGCTTATTAATACCGGAAAAGCATTCAGGCAAAAATATGGCCGTTTTGAAGTCAAGGCAAAACTGAACCAATCGGCTTCAGTCACCCATACAGGATATCTGCTGGGAAATTCAGCTCTTCCGCAAATAAACCTGTTTAAGGCGGGAAAAAATATTCTTTCAGTAGGCATGTACCAGGGCATACTGGCGAAAGGAAAAGTTAAAAAGAATTGTTCTCCCTTTCTCAGTAAACGCTTTACCAATGACTACTACCTTTTTGCCATTGAGTGGACGCCCGGTAAAATTATCTGGAAAATAAACGATCTGGTTGCACACACCATAAACACCAATCTCGCAGAACCATTATATCTGTCATTTGGCTCAGGTATCTATACTAAAAATGTTGATGAAAATACGTTGCCTGTAACGCTTGACATTGACTGGGTAAGATGCTATGAAGAAACAACCAATTAGTTCTGTGATCTGATTATCTGTCATGTCGGCTTTTACCTACAATTGTTTGAGTATTTTGTTTACAAAATTGAGTGGGACACCCCTTTCAACATGTTCAGCTATGTACCGATATTTGTAAAAAAAACTATATGAGCAAACTAAAAGTACTGATCGTTGATGACAACATTCATTTTTTAAAGGCATTTCAGTTTATTCTGATGAACGACCATTTTGACAAGATTGAACAGGTTGAACTAGCCAAAAACGGGCAGGAATGTCTTGACATCCTCGAGAAGAAAACAATGGATATTGTATTTATGGATCTCGACATGCCGGTTATGGACGGGATTGAGGCCACAAAACGTATTGTTGATCAGTATTGGGGAATAAAAGTTATAGCCGTTTCGTTTCATTCCGAATTAAACAATGTAAAAAGAATGATAGAAGCAGGCGCGCGTAATTACCTTGTAAAAGAAAGCATAAATAAGGAAATTCTCGAAGAGTGCCTCCGGAAAGTGTAAAACTCTCTGTTTTCATTCTTTGAATATATTTTTTTATACTTTTATTTCATATTCGCACAAATATGTTATCCGTGAAATAAAACCAATGAACATAAATCACTTATCCGCAAACACCTCCGACAGTAATCCTGCTTCATATTCAATCATTCATTTTCTTACTCACCCGGTAGCCGTTGTTGTTTGTGAACCAAATCATCAAGAGGTAATTATTACGGATATAAATGCAGCAATGCATGAATTCATCGGATCAAAAACAGGAGTTCCCATTACCGGCGATACAATATTTGATTGCCTGAACTGCCATAGCAACGAATACCTCACTATTCTATCCCAAGCCCGTAACAAACAGGTACACCATGTTTGCTCCCTGTGCGGAAAAACGAAGAAAGAAAAAATTGTATTAATTGCTTCATGCATCTCGCCGGACACCTTCGTACTTGAACTTATACCGGAAATCAATAATCAAACTAACGAAATTCATTCCCTCAGGGCCGAAGCCGATAAATATAAAGTATTGGCCGAAAATGTTACCGATGTTATCTGGACCATGGATTTGAATCTGGTAACCACATATGTAAGTCCTTCGATTATACACCTTACCGGTTACACCCCTGAAGAGCATTTAAAACAAACATTAAACGAACGGTTTACCCCCTCGTCAGTTGAATTTGGCCGCACGCAATTTGCCAAAGAATACCAGCGGCTGAGCGCCCAGGAAGCTATTAACAACAATTATACATTCAAAGGCGAAATGGAATACCGTAAAAAATATGGTGGAACAGTATGGACAGAGATCAGGGTAAAAGCGGTACGCGACAGCAACGGAAAGATAATCGGGCTACAAGGTGCATCACGAGATATTTCGGAAAGAAAGAAAAATGAAAAAGCCCTGCAGGAAAGCGAACAACGATTCCGTACCATCTATGAACTTTCTCCCGGAGCCATATCAGTCATTGATTTAACGGCCAAATTAATAACCATGAACCAGGCAGCCCTTCAACTGCTTGAAATTGATAATTTACAACAGGTCGTGAATAAAGATATTTTCTCTTTTATTGCTCCCGAATCTCTATCATACGCTCAACAAATGTTTACTTTAGTATTGGAAAAAAGTTCTGTGATTGATATCGAATTATCATTAATTACACTAAAAAAAAACAAAAAATATGTCAGTATATCAGCATCGGTACTTCGCAATGCATCGGGGACTCCTATCGGTATTATTTCAATAACCACCGACCTGACAGCCCGGAAAACAGCCGAAAAAGAACTTCAACAATATAAAAATCACCTCGAAGAATTAGTGTCGCAACGCACGCAGGAACTGGTACAGAGCGAAAAAAAACTCAAAGAACTGTTTAATACCATACGCGACGGGGCAGTACAAACAAACCTGAAAGGGGAAATACTACAATGCAATCCGGCTTTTGAACAACTTACGGGTTACAGCAATAATGAACTACACCACAAATCGTTCTCTTGTTTACTGAACCACGAAGGAATAAAAACTGACGCCATAATCCTTAAAGATGCCGTAATGCGCCAGGGCTACTCTGATCTGTACAGAGTAATCATTAAACGAAAAGACAATACTTTTTTCCCGGCAGAGATTCAAACCTATGTTACCATTGAGAATGGTATACCCGAAGGCATTTTCCGGCTCATCCGCGACATCACCCGACGAGTACGATACGAGGCAGAATTACTCGCCAGTGAAGAAAAAATGCGCGCTATTGTTCATAATCTCAGAGATGTTATATGTATTATTGATATAAACGGAAAAATAAAATACCTTAGTCCTTCCATTCATCAACTGATCGGATATACCCCTGAGCAACTAATAAACACCAGTATTTATGATCTGGCACATCCGGCCGACCTGCAAGAGGCAATGAACCGGCTGAAAAAAGTAATTAACAAGACCAATGAAGGCAACCCTCTTGAAATGCAAATCAAACATTTAAATGGACACTATATTCTTATTGAGGCAGTAGCCGAAAATCTGCTGGACCATCCACTAATTGAAGGACTGATTATAACAGTACATGATATCACCGAAAAACGGAAAGCCGAAATACTTTTACTTGAAAGTGAACGTCGTTTCAGGGCAATATTTAATAGCGCCGCACCGGGTATTGCGCTAGTATCTCCTGACGGTATACCAATGTTGTCGAACCCTTCGCTGCAAAAACTTCTTGGATATAGTGCTGAGGAGATGAATCAATTATCATTTGAAAAGATTACCCACACGGATGATCTCGCCATCAGTTCTTCCATGTTTCATGAATTATTAAAAGGCACACGCGATACCTACCAGATTGATAAACGATATATTAACCGCGCCGGTCAATTACTTTGGGTACACCTTTCGGTAACTGCATTACGCACCAAACAAAACGAGCTTGAATCTGTCTTGGCTATAATAACGGACATCACTGAACAAAAACGCGCCGAAGAACAAATAAAGATGAGTGAAGAAAAATTCAGAAACATTTTCAATACCTCTACTGATGGAATAACCATAACAGATATCAATGGAAATTACCTTGAAGTAAACGATATAGCGATGATACGCACCGGTATTACCCGAGAGCAATTTATGAAAATAAATATCAGCGACATCCTGCGGGATGAAGATCCATTGCAGATCAGGAAGATGCGAAATGAATTGCTTCAAAAAGGGAGTATTGTAATGGAATCGGAATACACCAATAAAGAAGGACGAAAAATCTATCTTGAAATCCGCAGCCGCTTAATCAACTACGAAGGAAAAAAAGCATTTCTTCATATTACCCGGGAGATTACCGATCGCAAAATGCTGGAACAGCAACTGGTAAAAGCCATCTATGAAACCGAAGAGAAGGAAAGAAACCGGTTTGCCCGTGAGCTGCACGACGGATTGGGGGCATTACTGTCGGGTATAAAAATGTATGTGAATTTACTTCATAAAGGAAACATACCAGATAAACAAAAAAATATCCTCTTTGAAAAAACCAAAGAATTGGTGAGCCATGCCGTAGATACTACCCGCGAACTGGCCAATAACATTAAGCCACCGGAATTAAGTAAATTTGGACTGATTACAAGTATTGAAACATTTATTGAACGGATTGAAAGTGCCGGCAATATTATTTTTAATTTCTCGTCGCCGGGCTACAGATCAATGGACCCGGATATCGAGCTTGTCATTTACCGTGTATTATGTGAACTGATTAATAATACTTTAAAATACGCAAATGCGAGCCGGGTAGAAATTCTCCTCCATCAACAGAACGAAAGAATAATACTTCGTTACAATGATAACGGAATTGGATTTGATTTAAAAAAGCAATTAAAATCACCAAGAGGAATGGGTCTGCAGAATATCCTCAGCAGGATGCAAAGTTTAAATGGAATCTGCCAACTATCATCACGTCCGGGCAAGGGAATGCAGGCAATTATCGAATTAAAGGGGTTTATTAAATCAGATAATACCCGTAAAAAAGGGAAATAACTGCTGTTTTAGAAAGAAATAATTACATTTGTAACAATAATTTAACAAGGGGGAAAGTGCCATGAAATACAGTGTGATAATTGTTGATGATCATAAAATATTCCGTGACGGATTTCGGCTTGTTCTAAGTACAATGGACAATGTGGAACTGGTTGATGAAGCATCAACAGGAAAAGAGTTTCTTGAGATCATAAAAAAAAAGAAGGTAGATATTGTATTTATGGATATCAATCTGCCAGTTATGGATGGTATCACTGCAACACAGGAGGCCTTAAAAATGTTTCCGGACATGAAAATTATCGCGCTTACCGGCTATGATGGCGTTGAATATGTAAATAAAATGCTTTATGCAGGTGTTGAAGGATATCTACTGAAAGATGCTGATTACGATGAGATTCATGAAGCTATCGAAAGTGTGATGACCGGAAAGAATTATTTTTCAAAGAAAATTCTGGTCACGCTAACAAAAAATACCATCACTAAAAAACAGGAAGAAAAGCAAAAGGCCAATATGCCAAAGCTTACGCGGCGCGAACTCGAAATCATCGGTATGATGTGCAAGGGAAATTCGAAGCGCGAGATTGCTGAAAAATTATTCATCAGCGAACGTACAGTAGAAAAACACAAAGAGAACCTGATGATGAAAACCAATACCAATAATTCGGTTAGCTTAGTAATTTTTGCTCTACGTAATAAACTGGCCGAAATCTGATCTTAAACCCGTCAACAACACTGCTGTTCAATATAGCAGATAAGGGCATGAATGATTTTTATATGGATTTCCTGTGTCCGGTCGCTGAATTCCGAAAACGGTACTCGTATTTCAATATCGCAATTTATTGCTGCTTGTCCACCATCTTTACCGGTTAAACAAACTGTTTTCATACCCTTACTCCGGGCAGCAATCAATGCATTAACAATATTGGCCGAATTACCACTGGTACTGATAGCCAGCAACAAGTCACCCGGACATGCCAATCCTTCGATAAAGCGCGAGAAAACAGCATCAAAACCATAATCATTGGCCGTGCAGGTTATATACGAAGGATCAGAAATAGCAATAGCCGCCAGCGAACGACGCTCTTTCCGGTACCGTCCGCTCAATTCTTCGGCAAAATGCATGGCATCGCACATCGAACCGCCATTACCGCAAGCGATAATCTTATTCCCCCGCTGTATACATTCAGCCATCAGTTTGCCGGCCTTCTCAATAGAAATAAAATGATTGTCATTAGCCAGAAAACTGTCCAATACCTTCAGGGCCTGAATAAA
>CAZRNJ010000009.1:0-25531 GCA_964601385.1 uncultured Bacteroidales bacterium
CGGGGTTGCGCTGTCATCTGTTCGATCTCTTGACGGGCAATATCAACTAGTTTATTAATTTCCTGCTGCGTGGTGGCAGAACCAATAGTTTTAAGCACTTTGTATCTACCTTTAACCTTCTGTATCACCTGTACAGAGTGGCTTCCAGACCTGTTTTTTAATTTTCGGATAAACATAAACTAAATTTTGCAACACCCAAAAATAAAAAATCCATATTGATTTTCAATGCATTAGGTGGGTGTTGCAAAAATGTGCGGAAAACAGGTATAGAATGGGATAATAGTTCATTGTAAATGGACTAAATTATACCATTTGGAATTATAATTTAGTCCAAATGCATCTGTATAATGCCGATGTAACAAATGTTTAGTCCATTTACATTGGACTATTACATTTGTCCAATCGGTATTATAGTTTACTCTGGCTATTCTTTGCGTATCAATGCACCATTCGTATTGCCCTGTTTTTTTAATTCCTGGTTTTTTTCTGCAAAGCACTTGTATCTTCCGATGAAGAGGTTGCCGATCACCTGCGACTCAAGGATTACATGAAACCGGCCGGGAATAACTTTTTCGGAATGTATGTCAAAAATAAAATGACCATTAAGGAAATCGTCGGTTAGTCGGATTTTCTGGTCAATTACTTCTGCTGTCCAGCAGGGATATTCAGGAGAGGGGAATATTTTAGCATCGGTTACCTTATTTCCGCTCATCGTCAGGTTCATAAAAACCCGGTTCTGATTGAGCGAACCGCCAAATAGTGCATTATCTATGTGTATATAAATTCCTCTGATTTCGTCCCGATTGATTTTGCGTGTTACTTCACCGGTAATTTTATTTTTACGGTTTGCGTTATTGTAAAATCCAGTGTAGCTGCCCGATATAAATGAGTGTTTGATGGTTGCATTAATTGTGAACAAACCGGTAGTGGGCTTTGTATCTTTTGAGTATAACAAATCGGGGATAGCAGAAATTGAAATTTTGCCGGTTAATTTCTCCTTGTCTAATTTTAATCCTGTAAAATCAAGTGAAATAGTACTTGTATAATTATATGGGGTAATAGCAATGGCGCTGATGATGCTGTTACTGTTTGTGTTGATGAATATACGCATGAGTTTCCCGTTTTCGAGTGACTGGTGCAGATCAATCATCATTATTCTCCCCTGCTCGGCAATACTGTCAATGGGCGAAATATTCCCGGTAACTAATGTAGTGTCGCCTTGTGAGCCGTTTTGTGTAAAGTAAATTTTTCCGGCCAGCAAGGTATCTATCATTACAATATCAAGTTGATAAGAATACTGATTGATGGTGTCGTCCTGTACAACGGTAGAATATAAATAACCGGTAAGATTCCTGTTTTCTGTTTTTATCATTTCTGGAGTGATGGTTGCCGACCAGGTGGAAAACGATTTGCTTTTATCGGAATAGGCCACAGCGTTATCATAGCTGTCGCCAAATTTATAAATATCTATATTGCCGCATTTCTGCCAGGCAAGGGGTACTTTCTGATGAATTATTTCGTTGAGATGAAGATGAATGCGTGCATTCTTTGGTATCTCCTGTGCGGCACGGCATCTGGCATTAGCATGGAATTTCTCTTTTGTAGATGGTATAGTTACCAGTCCGGTTATCATTTCACCGTTTGATTGAAGATGAAGAGTGATATCTGTTATTACTGTTTCGGTATTCGACGAAAAAATATCGTTATGGATTTTAATGGCTGCATTTCCGGTAATCGAATCGGTGATGCGTATTCCTTTATTGATCAGTATGTGCGGAACAATATTGTATTTTGGCGCAAGAACAAACGACTTACCGATGATCCCGTTTTTTGCTTCAAAGCACACCACAAAGTCCTTCCCAAATCGGAACTTCTCGATGGTTATGATATAGCTTTTTAGTTCTATGTGATCAGAGCCATTTTCAACTGCCGGCTGATGGCATGAACTGAGAACGCAGAAAAGAATCAATATGTATAACAGGTGTTTCATTAATTACGAAGGTATTAATAATTCTGATACCGGAGTGTGTCAGTAGTATATCTGGGGTACTTTTTCTACAATAGTATCGTATGGTTTTATTAATCCGTTGGCTATGCGGTATAGATTATTATGGCTTTTCATCATCTGGTTGATCATGTTATGGTATGGTTGTGAACAGATATCGAGCAGGCCGATGCCATAGTTTTCGCCATCAAATCTGCCGGTTACCGGCTGGTCGTACCACTGAAAGTAATGGATTCCGATCAGTTCGGGACGGCTGTAGCCATTATCAATATAATACCTGTATGCTTTTCCCCTGTCGGTTTCATTTTTGGCTCCCTGTATGCCGTTGGCAGGCAAGCCCCGGTCAGCTGATCCGAAATGAAACTCTCCGATCATCACCGGCTTGCCTGTCCTGCGGGTTATCTCGTCAGTAGACGGCGGACCCGGAAAGCTGTATCCATTGACTGAAAACACATCGAAGTTTTTACCTGCACGGTAGCATAAATCAGAACTCATCCAGGCATAGCGCATACCCAGATTCAGATGGTTCTGATCAATTTTTTTTACTTCAGTCGTAACTACATCAATGTAAGTATCAACCATTAACCCGGTAAATTCTATCAGGTCGCGCTTTGCTGCTTCGGATGGAATACTTAACAGGGGCGTTGCAGTGATTGCATCAAAGGATGAATACCTTGTCTTCCATTCGGTATTAAGCCGGTTAATGGATGTATATTTATTTTTTAGCCATTCGGTTAACCGGTCGCGTGTTGCAGATGGCGTATTTGTTTTGAGCATCTCATGCGCAAGTATAAAGTCACCAAACGCCCAATGCGGCTCGTTCTGGAGGAAATAGCCAATAAGGTATCTGTCGTCCTTTATCGTTGATAATTGTCGGGCATAGTCAACAGCCGATTTTTTATATTCAGCAGAAAAGACATCCGGAAAGTCGCGGAACAGATTGACTGTTGTTGTGGGATAGCGCTGGAGCGTGTAAACATAAGGCCGGCGGGCATAACGGATAAAGCCGGTGTCGGACCAATTAGCAATGGTATTAAACCCCATACTACGGAACATCTTCAGTGTATATGCGTACCATTGCTGTAGCCATTGTTTTCCATAAATCCGGATAAAATTACTTTTTACAAAGTCGTAGGTTAGACCGTGTTTTGTTTCGTAGCACTCAGCGAACAAGGAATCATTTTTACCGGGGAGTTGACTGAATAGTTCTTCACGTCCGTTAATATCGGCAGCTGTACCGGGGCGTATGCAGTTGCAACCATTGCTGATAAAGCCATAACCGTCAGGATCTACCAGCCACCATCGTTTGCCATCGTGTTGTGTGCGGAAGAAGCCGGTTGCTTTAAACCGTTTTTTCAGCCAGCCGCCATAATGGCTCAGTTCGGATGTGTCGGAAGCCGGAGAAATTTTTTGCGTTACGTTGAACACAGCGGCTAACTCTTTATCATTGGTGATTTTTCCTGGCCATGTCCGCGCTGTCCATTGTCCGTAACAATCAACGATCGGTTCAATCTGTCCGGTGTTCTGTAATGAAAATGTATCTGACAGAAAGATGGAAGTGATTTCAACAGAAGGTGTATAGCCGGGTTTCATGTATGGACCTATCCGCAGGCAGATACGTGTTACATCTTCAGCCCGCGTGCGTGATCCGGCTGCAAATCCTTTCAACTGGCGGCCATAGCGGGGTAAAAAGATTGACTGCCCGTTAAGATACGACAGGGGGATAACAACCTTTGTCTGAAGATGAGGTAAAACACCCACTTTGAAAAGCAGGGATGGCCTATGCTTTGTGGCAGATGCTGTTTCGGATCCCTGTGTTGTAATGGCTTCTGATGATTGGGATGTGTAGAAATCGAAATATAAAATAGTACTGTACGGATTATCATGCTTTATCTCGGCTATAAGATAGCGCGCAGCCCACAGTTCATGATTCGTGTACGGTGAAATAACGATGCTGTCGGTGCTGTGGCAGGGAGTGAAAACCAGTGTTTCCTGTTTGTCGCTGTTTCTGATCAGCTTGGCGGCATCACTATTGCTCGTTGCAATAGATGACAATGTGAAATTTTTCCTGACTTCGTCTTTATTGGTGCATGAGTGAGCAAGTAAAAAGAGAGCAAGAAAAAGAACCGGTAGTGCTTTTTTCATTTTTACCATCAGCTATTTTTTTTCTGATAGGGATGATTTACTGTGTATAGAATAGATTTTCCGGCTCACGGTTGAAATCGCTCTGATCATTTCGTCATACGGCTGGTCGGTAATGTCTACCAGTCCTACCGTCTGGTTCTCTCCATCCGATGCTCTTCCCGTTATGTGCTGATCAACATATTGGTACCAGTGGCTGCCAACCGAATAGGTTAGTTGAGCCCATTTCTCGATATATTGCTGGTAATACACAAACCGGTCGGCCGGAGTGAATACTTTGTATTTGGGCGGCAACTGCCTCGGGCTGTCCAGCGGGAGATGATGTTCGCCAATAAGTATCGGTTTACCCGTGGCTGCATACCATTGATCAAACTCTTCGGCCATGGGATACAAGCTATAGCAGTTGACGGTTACCACATCGCTGTATTTGCCGGCAAGCTGCATGATGTGAAGGGGTTTGGGTTTGCGTGTGAACCGGCATCCAAGGTACATGTGATTGGGATCATATTTCTTCAGCGTTGTGGTTACAGCCCGGAAATACTGTTCGACAAATAGTTGTTCAAACGATAGATAATCGGTAGCAAAGTTTGTATTGCTGTCAGTGTCAAGCATGGTCATTGTTTGCACCGAGTCCCACGAAGTGAATCGGGTTTTCCATGTGCTGTTCAACTGCTGAAGAGTATATTTTTTTTTTAGCATATCTACCCATATTTTTCGTGTAGTGGCTGCTGCAGGAGCAACATTAAGTATTTTGAGGTTTTCCCATCCACCTTCGTTATCCACGAAATAGCCGATTAAGTAAGGATTATTTTTAAATGCTGATGCAGATCTGAACAGCGAGTCAATAAACCCGAGCCAGCCGGCGCTAAAATAGTCGCATATTCCTTTTTTCCAGAAGAAACGGTTATCTTCAGTTGTGCGGAAGCTACGCGTGAAAGGTATCTGCGCCTGCTGCAGCAGCGACTCTTCGCTCCAGTTACCAATGGTATTGATTCCCCAGCGCTGAAGGCGAAAAAAAGTAGCTTTTTGCCAACGCTCGATGGAGCCGTATTTGCGAAAAATATTCCAGCTGTAGAAACTGAAACAGCAATCGCCTTCGTAGCAGTGGCTGTATTGTTCATGCGGTGGCAGTTCTTCAAAAAGATGTTTGCGTCCCTGAATGATGGTTACATCAGCATTGGTATATTTTGAACGTACACCGGTAACACCCAGGGACCAGAACGGATAGCCGTTTGGTGTGATCAGCCACCAGCGTCCGTCTACTTGCTGGACTCTGAAAAAACCTGTTGAGTCGAACCGTCCGCCGCCCGTCCAGCCGCTATATTCATCGCTTTCTTTACGCTCAGGGTATTGCATCAGCTGTCTGTTTTCGTTATCGAGCGATTGTTTGAATTCATGTTCCGATTTTATTTTCCCTTCCCACGTGGCATGTATGCGTTGTCCGAAGCGGTCAACCACAGCGCCAGGAACGGTGTCGGTTGTTTTTACCAGTTGAATGGAATGAATAACCAGTTGAGACATCCCGCTGTCCTTTTCAACAATAAGCCGTAAGCACTGGGGCTGGTACATATTAATATTGCGCGCGGTCAGCGGCAGATCGGTTAAGGGCAGCCGGATGCGTTTTCTTTTTTGTGGCAATAATGTTTCTTTTTGGTATAAAATATTCCGTTCGCCACAGACCTGAAGATTAATATTCAGGTTGAATGAATTCGGATTGGTTACCGACAAGTCGAGCCATCTGAACCCCATCCAGTCGGCCGGAAGCCCAAGAACATCAATGGTACCCTCAATAAATCCGGTATCTGTAAACGATGCTGTTAATTCTTTTTTGAGCGAATCATAGGAGCAGAATACATTTTTATGTAGTACTTTTTTTCGTTCAATCTGACCTAAACCGCCGGCCTGCAGTCCTTCTGTCTGTTGTGATGTGCCGGCAAGGGTATCAGTGAGCGCTTCGAGCCGGGCATGTATTATTGTCTGTTTTTTACACGAGCTATTGAGCAGGATGAACAGCAGGAACAGCAGCGCAGGATTTTTTTTTAACATATCATCGTTCTGGTTAATTTTTTTTATTCAACAACAAGCACTTTCAGGGCATGTTTTATTCCGTTTATCTGAACAACAATAAGGTAAACCCCGGTGGGTTGCCGTAGTAATGAGCCGGCAGGAACAGAATAGCTGCCCGGACTTTGATATTGGCTAAGCAGGTTGCCTGCGAATCTGCCCGATGCAGTATACAGATCAATAGTAACCAATCCGGCTCCGTGAAGAGTATAGTTTATCGTTGTCTGTTCATTTACCGGGTTGGGCGCGATAATAACAGCAGTAAGTATTTTTTTTGTCTGAACGGTACGTGTAATCTGAAGCCGGTTGTCTTCAAGGTTTGAGATGGACTGGCTAAACGGACCCGAATTGGCTTTAAGTATCAGCAATTCTAGAGGATCAACTGGCGTCTGGAGGTCGCATGCGCCAACATAATAATACAGTGAGTCGAGCGAATTAGTATCACTATCAACATACTCGAATGTGGTGTCGGTTGCAATATAATAAACGCTGTCGTACAGGTGCATTAGCACTGTGTTTGAGTCGGTGCTGCGGTAAACCAGCACTTTCAGCGTGTCGAGAAACTGAGTGATATCGTAGTTTTCTACTTCGTAGGGTTCAATGCTCAGTTTAAGCGTGTCGCCGCTGATTTGTTTCTTGGCATGGATGGTTTTATGATAACGGCATGAATCAATAATACTTGTAAAGGTGTGTACAGTAGGGTCAAGTTGATACGAATAACGAATGGAAGCAGTCAGTTTATATTTGTACGACCGGGTTTCGGGCATGGAGAACGAATCAACGAGTACCGGCAAAGCGGTTCCGGAAATCGTACCGATGGGCAGATAGATTGCGCCGGCCGAATCCCAGCGGTGTACTGTGTAACTATCTACCACTAGAAGATCAAGAAAGGGGTAGCTGGCCATCAGAGCAGTAAGATTGAAATGTTGCCATACAATCATATTTTTCCAGGTGTCGGGGTCAACAGATACTAGTGAGATCTGTACGCCACGGCTCATCTGTTCCTCTAACTGTGAAAAGCCGGTGCGGCTGAAAAGAATCAATAACAATAGGATAGCTGTCTTTTTCATACTTTTAGGATTTAAGTTAGTAATGAAGGCAAAGATATAATCTTTTATTTTTTTTCACTAAACACCAGCGCCTCGTAGGTAAAGATATCGGCATCTTTCCAACCGTACCATCCGAGTCCGGCCTTGTCATCGGCACAGTGTCCGAGGAATTGTTCGAGCGTCCATCCCGTTTCTGTTGCAACCTGTGGAAGAAAGGTACCACCCTGCATTCCTTTTTTAATGTATATGCCATGTTTGCCCAGGATAATTTCATCAATGGATGTGATTTTTTTCATGGGTGTAAGAATGGATATCTCGAGGGAAATTTCGTTTAGTTCGTTAAGCATCACCGGACTGAAGCGGTAATCGTTGGTGGCGGCCGAAATGGCCATATCCTGTATGGTCCGGCACATTGGCTTCGATGCTTCAAAACGACCGATGCATCCGCGTAAATTGCCATGTTTGTGAAGTGTTACAAATGCACCGCAGGGCACACGTAATACCGCAGGCAATGCCATGTCATCAATAGCCGGTATTTTACCTGTGGCTAAATAGGTGTTCAGCGTGTTGCGGGCTATGCGGAGCAGTTCATGTTTTTCATTGTCTGAAAGGACAATATCGCTTGTTTGCTTTTCGGTGTTATTGTTGTACCTGGCGGTAATCGCCCAGTAGCCCACAACCCGGTCTTTCGCGCCATATTTGCTATCACCTGAATTTTTATAGTCGGTTTTTTCCAATACCACCGTATTGTTGTCGCTGATGAGGTATAAGAATGTCAGTACCGATGTCCATCCGCAGAGGTTTGTCGTAAGTCCTGGTATTTTCAATGATTCGTACTGGCGAAGAGTGCCGAGAAGTGTTTCGGGCTTTCCGGTCACAATGGCGTCGGCAGTGGCCAGATCGGTTTTTACCGCATCGCTGTAAGCGGGGTAATGAGAAAAATCGGTGCTGATGATAAATAGTGTTGAAGGTGACAGATAGGGTTTTAATTGTTGTGCAATGGTTTTACACATCTCCGGCTGCTGTGTTCCCAATATGATGGGTATAATTTTAAATTCTTTCTTCATCCGGTATTGCAGAAAAGGCAGTTGCACTTCCAAGCTGTGTTCATCATCATGTGCTTCCGGACCGAAGGCGAAGCAGGGATTACCCTCAACCAGTTTTTTTGCCAGGGCAGTGTCCACCGTCACAACGCCAAGAGGTGTGACGTAGTTGCCACCGGAATAAACCGATGCGCCGTTAAAAGTCAGCCGGTGACTCGATGACAGAATGAAGATATGGCTGTACTGTTTTTCCGGATCAATCTGATTGAACGCCGATGCAGCCACAGTGCCGGAGAAAACATATCCGGCATGCGGAGTGATAATACCCATGGTGGCCGGAGTGTTATGCGGCATTGCAGCCCGGGCAAACAGATCTTTTAATTGCGCCTCCAGCTCATCTTTAGTGCCCGGATAAAATTGTCCTGCAACAGCAGGGTGACGATCGTTATCGCATCTCATGTCGGTAGTTTTTTTGTTTTGAGCCCGGCAACCGGTAGTGGTTATTGTCAGTAGTATGCATGCACAAATAACTGAAACATGATAGGTGGATACGGCTGGCCGGTAAATATTTTTTAAACACATATATCCCATCAGTGGAATAATCAATAATTTTACATTTTCTATATTGTAGTCAGACAAATATAAGGATTATTAGCCAAGCACAAAAAATGCAGTTTGCGATTGTTGATGTGGAGACCACCGGTGGTAGTCCCAAGGCCGAGAAGATCACTGAGATAGCCCTGCTGGTTTATAATGGCCGCGAATTAACTGGGAAAATGGTAACACTCATCAATCCGGAGAAAAATATTCCCTATCATATCACATCTTTCACCGGTATCACCAACGAAATGGTAGCTGATGCCCCGCGCTTTTTTGAGGTGGCAAAGCAGATTGTTGAACTCACCAAAGACAAGATACTGGTTGGTCATAACGTAAATTTTGATTTTAGTTTTCTTTATCATGAATTTAAAGGACTTGGATATGATTTTTCGGCCCCGCGGCTCTGTACTGTTAAACTGGCGCGTAAACTGCTACCCGGACTCCGTTCGTACAGCTTGGCCAATATCTGCAGTCACCTGGGGATAGAAAACCGCCGGCACCACAGAGCCGAAGGCGATGCAACTGCAACACTTAAACTCCTTGAACATTTGCTGTTTATTAATGGCGGAAATCAGGAACTGATTGATGATATGATTGGCTTATCGGTGAAAGGGCTCAATCCGGCTTTTAACCCGGAGGTACTGTCACGGATACCCGAAGAGCCGGGTGTCTATTATTTTTATAACGATCGCGCCGATCTGCTGTATATCGGTAAAAGTGTTAACCTCCGTAATCGTATTTTGTCTCATCTGCGCAACGATACCAGCCGCCGTTCTATGGACATGAAGGCCGCTTTGTGTACTATCACCTGGGAGAAAACAGGCAGTGAACTGGTGGCTTTGCTTCTCGAGTCGGATGAGATAAAAAAGCACAAGCCATTGTATAACAGATTGCAGCGAAGGGCATTGAATCATTACGGATTGTATTCGCACCTCGGCAGCGATGGTTATATGCGGCTGTCGGCTGTGAAGAACAGTGCCAGGGACGATGTACCATACGTCAGTTTTAACTCTAAACCCGACTGCAGAAAGTACCTTGAAGCATTGGTGCAGAATTATGCTTTATGTCAGAAAATGAGTGGATTATATGATACTGACGGTGGTTGTTTTCATTACCAGATTGGACTGTGTAAGGGTGCCTGCATTGGCAGGGAGAGTGCTGCCGATTATAACCAGAGGGTAACCGAGGCGGTAGCATCACCCCTGCTTCAAACACGCAGTTTTTACCTGTTCGAAACAGGCAGGACAGATGGTGAAACAGCAGTAATTAAAGTGCAGAATGGTAAATATCAGGGATTTGGATATATTGACCAGCAATTGGCAGATAATCATGAATTGCTTGATGATGCCATAAAAAAGTTCCAGGATAATCAGGATGTTCAGAACATACTGAACAGCTATCTCAATACCTGTCGGCAAATCCGCAGGAAGGATTTTTGAATGGGCTGAAAAGAAAGGAGTTTTTAAGATATATATCTCTGAAAATCAATAAATTCGATGTGTCTGGCGATACGTCGGGAATTACTCAGGGTATTCGTTATTTATACGACAAATAAATTAAGTATATTCTCCCTAAAATTGGGTGTTAATTCTATATAAACCGGATATTAAAAGGTTGTATTTTTGTATCGGATATCAGAATTGAAAAAGCAGGTATCTTTTCATAGTTTTAGGATTTTAGGGTTAATAGTTAGTGTTGTGTATTAATGCAGGGAAAGGAAGGCCCGCCTCTATGGCGGGTCTTCTGATTTATACACCTAATAAGTTTCGAAGTGTGTAATAATCGGAATTTTGCAGTTGAAAAACTGCAAACAGCTTAAACGGTTTTTCCGGTTGAGCGTACCCAGGAACCCTTTGTTCGCCGTAGCTATATAATAGCGAAGGCGATGCCGCCGTAGAAAATCTTTCTTTGGTTTGAACACCAAAGGATTTATTCGTCAGTTGGTAGTACAATAAACAGGATTAAACTTTTAATCCGTCAAGTTGTCTAACATAAAAAGCAGAAATGAAAAAACGGATAATAATACTGTTGGGATTATTTGTTATTCACGGATTTGAATTAGCAGCCCAGCGCATTTACGATCGTTCGGGACGTTATATGGGACGTATAGACGGCGACCGTTTTTATAACGGATCGGGCAGTTACATGGGACGTATTGATGATAACCGGCTGTACAATAGTTCGGGCAGTTACATGGGGCGTATTGATGATAACCGGCTCTATAACAGTTCGGGCAGTTATATTGGCAGGGTTGATGATGACCGTTTATATAACAGTTCGGGAAGTTATATCGGACGAATAGATGGTGATCGTATTTACAATGGATCAGGAAGTTTTATCGGTCGTTGCGACGACTGTGATAACCGGCTAATGGTAATTTTATTTTTTTATTTTGGTGAATGGCAATAAATTATTCTTTGGGTAGAGTAATAAATTTAAACGGAATACCGCTCATTTCTTCAAAATCTTCTCCTGCGCTGCGCATATCTTCATCGCTGTCTTCATAATACCAGTTAATGATGATATTGATGCCTCTCTCATGATGTTCGGCAGCAGCCATTAAAATATCGGCAAAAAATTTTGCTGAGGAAGAATTAAAATATCCCATCCGGAAATGAAAATTAAAAGGTATTGTTTTAAACTGTTCAACGGATGCTTTGGCGAAATATTGTTCAATGGTTTCAATCAGCGGATAATAAAAATCCCTTACATTTTCAGGCCGTGAGTTGCCTTCAATTTCAAAAACCCTTGTATCCGGATTGAAAAGGATGCGTGGTGTTTTTTCGGTTTTTGCAATAGATATCATAGTAATGGTGTTTTATTCTAAATAAATCGTTATTGTCATAAATGCCAATGTATTGTCAATGGGTTCAAAGATATAATAAATTTGTTTATTTGTCAGTTTTGCAATCGTTATTATTCCGAGGCCCGCTCCCCCTTTTTCAGAAATTTCCGCAGTGCGCATTTTTAATTTATAATATTCTTTTAACTCCTCTTTACTCATGCGATTCACTGTATCAATACGATTCCGGATATCATCAATATTGTTTTTTTCAATCACATTACCGCACGAAACCTTAAATGCATCTCCTTCACGATTGAGCGTGATAAATGGCTTTTGTGTATTTTCGCTCTTCAGGTTTACGTGCTGGATATTATTCATCATACATTCTTCAAGCACAGCATACACTTTTTTTGCCAGGGGAGGAGACACTACAAATTCTTCCATCAGGCGCGTTGCTTCATCAAGCAATTGATCAATAACCTGATGAGAGAAATCATCAGCATAATGAATTAGTTTCATAGTTGTAAAGATAATAATATTAGGTTAACTCCGGGTGCGACATTTTTTTTATATCTTCGTAATATTTACTTAACAAGTGTACAGGTATAAAGCATTTGGTTTAACCTTTGATTCGGAGATTGAATTACCGGGACTTCCCGTTGCAGATTTAGTACCAGAGATACAGATACGATATGGGAACGTTCCTGCTTCGCTCGACAGGATTAATACCCGTGGTGTTTGTTTTGAGGCCGCTGATATGTTACTGCTGCTGCGAATCCCCGGGGTAGCGCGGCTGCTGATTCGGGAAGGTCATACTGTTACTATTGAGATGATAAAGGATGGTTCAGTTGAATTGCTAAAGTCATTTTTAGCAGGAACAGTAATGGCTGTATTACTTCAGCAACGCGGTTTTATTACTTTTCATGGCAGTGCAGTGCTGATGAATGGTCATGCTCTTTTGTTTATAGGATCTTCCGGGTCAGGAAAATCATCGCTTGCCGCATCGTTTATAAATAAAGGATGCTCTCTTATTGCCGATGACGTGTGCGCTGTCCGTTTTGAATCATCAGGTACTCCGGTGATTTATCCTTCGTTTCCATCCATAAAACTATGGCATGATGTTGCCGGTTTGCTTATTCCTCCCGGAATTTCCAAATCTCCGGTGCGGGAGGGAATTGAAAAATACCGCATGTTAATGGATACCTGTTTTTATTCTCATCCTGCAGAAATTGACACAGCGATTATTTTAAATGTACATAATAAGTCCACTTTTAACGGGAACAGATTAAAAGGAATGGAACGATTTAATCAGTTGAATTCAAATATTTACAGGTACAGGTTTATTGAAGGAATGGGATTGAAGCAGCTTTTTTTTGATGGATGCACGCAACTGGCCGGAAAGATCAGAATATATTCGATTATCAGGCCACGGTATCCTGTAAATATTGACGGATTGAGAAATTATGTTTTAGATCAGATCGGGAATGCACTATGATTAAACGAAAGAATATCGTCTGGCTTGCATCGTATCCAAAATCCGGAAATACATGGTATCGTGTTTTTCTTACCAATCTGCTTACTGCATGCTCATCAACAGCAGATATCAATCAGTTAAAAAGTACTCCCATTGCCAGCAGCAGACAATTATTTGATGATCTTTCGGGTATTCCTTCTTCTGAATTGACAGCCGATGAGATTGACCATTTACGACCAAAAGTTTATGAAGAGTTGGCCCGTATGTCACCCGACCTGCAATACCTTAAGATACATGATGCATTCACGTTCAGCAAATCCGGCGATCCGTTGATACCGTTGAATGTTACACGGGCAGTGATCTATATTATCCGCAATCCGCTGGATATTGCGGTGTCGTTTGCTTATCATTCGGCATGCAGTATTGATAAAATGATTCAGTTGATGAACAACGCTAATCATATGTTTTGCCACACTCCCGATAAATTACATCATCAGCTACGCCAGCAACTGCTCACCTGGAGCGATCATGTATGCAGTTGGGTTGATCGTCCGGCCTTACCGTTATTGATTATCCGCTATGAGGATATGCATTTGAATGCCCTGGATACATTTAAAAAATCCATTCGTTTTATCGGGTTGAATTATACGGATGAACAAATTATGCGAGCCATTGAATTAAGCGCATTTGAACATCTCAGGGAGCAGGAGGAGAAGAATGGGTTTATTGAAAAAACCAGCAAGGCCGAACGGTTTTTCCGGAAAGGTAAGCATGGCTCATGGAAAGATGAATTAACCGGCGCACAGGTGCAGACGATTATTCGTAATCATCACAGTATTATGAGACGATTTGGGTATCTGGATAAAAATGATCAGCCGGTATTTTAGATATGAAATAAAATATAAATATATTTCCGGAAATGTTCATACAATTATTTTATATGGGACAACCGGCAACCGTTAGTTTTAAATAATAGAAGTGTATATGCTGATAACCATTGCGACAAAAGTTGTACGTAACGATTCATTGCTCCACAGCCGTCTTGACGAGGAATACGTGATGCTGAACATTGAACGTGGCGAGTATTATGGGTTAAACAGTATGGCCAGCCGGATATGGGATTTATTGGCTGAAGAAAAAGCAGCCGGTGATATCATTAAACTTCTTTTAACCGAATTTGAGGTTAGCGAAAAACAATGTACCGATGAGGTGCTCGGCTTCCTGAATAGGATTTATGAAAAGGGTTTAATTATTGCAAAATGACAAGAGAACTGATCAGATATTTAACGATTTCTCCGGACGAGCGAAGTTGGCTGCATGAAGCCCTCATCTTGTCGTTAAAGGCACGGATGCTTACTTTTTTTGTTCCGTTTAAAAAATATGTGGAACTGTTGTCTGTTAAAACAGGTTGTTTACATAATGAGCAAGAATGTGAAAAAAATGCAAAAAATGTTGCAATTGCCGTGAAACGAATTGCCCGCAAAGTTCCCTGGCGGTGTAAATGCCTTGAGCAGGCCATTATAGCCAAGCTGATGATGAACCGCCGGCAGTGCAGTTCAACGCTTGTGCTGGGGGTGAATAAAACAGACAGTAATTTGATTGCGCATGCCTGGGTTTACAGTGACAGCATCGTCATAACCGGCGCAAAAGGGAAAGATTCTTTTATTCCGATATTTCAAATAACTTAAATTCAAATAGTTAATCTAAATAAAGTGATGATAAAAATCAAGCCAGATTTGTTTGTCTTAAATAAATTATCTGTAATTTTGTATGATTAGCATAATTAACGAATTAAAAGTGACATGAATACTCAACAACCGGAAAATATACAGTTAAAGACACCCGAGGCAAGGAAAGTGTGGCAAACACCGGAGATAACTGTTTTAAAGCAAAGCAAAACAGAGAGCGGTTCTTATCCTGCTATGTCTGAAGATTTTGGTGGCACTATTGGCACCTCATAGATATTTAATCCTAAATTATTAAAAATATGAAAGCACGGTTACCCTTGTTGCTTATTTTCTTGTGTTCACAGATTGTAAGCGCTCAGCAATGGTTGAGTTCAAGTAGTTTTTATGCAGTAACGAATATCGGGATACTAAATTCGGTAGTTGACAAAAATGAAAACCATTTTGTTACTGGATTTTATAATGGTAATATGACCACGAGTTTGGGAACGCTCACATCGAATGGTGCGGATATTTTTCTCGGGCGGTATGACAAAAACGATGTTCTTCAATGGATGAACAGGGTTACCGGAGCAGGTGTGAACCATTATTCGGATGTGGCATTCGATAACAATTATCTTTATCTTATCGGTTCGTATAATAATTCGGCTGATTTTGCCGACGGGTCACCTCTGGCCACCACCGGCAATTATGATGTGTTTCTCGCAAAATACAATAAAAACGGAGGGTTGATCTGGAAAAAAAATATAGCGAAAAATCCTGCCCTTCAACTGAGCCAGTGCATTTCTATTGACGACAGTTCAAATCTGCTGGTGGCTATCAACTATGTTGATTCAATCAATATCAATAATAAACGGTATAACGGACGAGCCACCAAATACTGTAATGTGATTGCTAAAATTGATTCGGCCGGTAATATTAAAAATGTAATCAATTTGGTATCTTCCGGTAATACATATATTAAATCAATTGCAGTATATGATGACGGATATTATTTTAATGGCTATTTTTTAGATACGGTGTATTTTGATGTTAAAACCATTGTTGATAAAACTACATTTACTAAATGTTTTTTATATAAAACCAATTATTCTTTAAACGGACAGTGGGTACGACGCACCTATGGTAATGCCAATGATCAGACGGGAACTCTTGCAAGTGATGATTATGGCAATGTTTATTATTGCGGTTTTTATAACAGTAATGCCGGAACATTTTATGCTGATTCTACAAGCACCCTTCCATCTCCCAATCATCTCACCAATAATGGAAACAGCGATATCTTTATTTTAAAATACAACCGGAACGGAACCCTTCAGTGGTCGAGGGGGTATGGCCAGCAAGGCAAAGAATGGGCGCGAGGGTTATTTTATAAAAATGATATTTTGTATCTAACCGGTTATTTTACAGATACGATAATTTTTGGCGAGGATATTCTTACATCGGCTAATATTAATGATCAGGATTTTTTCTTCGGCACGTTTGATATTGAATATGGTACTATGCTTAAAGCTGTTGGTATTACGGAGATGGGAACAGCAGGCAACGAATCGGGAACAGCCATTGCAGTTCATGATAATATGAATGCTCATGTGAGCGCATATTTTAAAACCGACTCGATAAAGGTTGGAACTCAGCGGCATAAAAAAATGGGGAATGATGTATTTGTTGCCACCTATCGGCCGTCATTTATATCACAGATCCAGATTGCGAGTCCGATAACGTGTAATGGGAACACCGATGGTGTTTTGGAGGTCAATGGCTTTTTTGGTGTATTGCCGTATTCTTATGAATGGAGTCATAGCTCCACGCTCACCGGTAATATGGCTTATGACCTTGGTCCCGGCAGCTACTCAGTAACGGTCACTGATGCCCGTGATTCGGTTGCTGTAGCCACACTGTTGCTTAACGAACCGGCCATGCTGGCTCTGTCGTCTCAGTTAACGCATGCCAAATGTTATGAAACAACAAGTGGCGCAATCAATCTGACAGTCAGTGGCGGAACAGCGCCATATATTTATGCATGGGAAGGACCCGCAGGGACCAATACCACATCAGAAGATCAGGTGAATGTCGGCGGCGGAACATTTAAAGTCACTGTTACCGATAATGGCGAGTGTCAGGCAATAACGACTATGGTTCTCACTCGTCCTTCACCCCTGTCCCTGGCCGGGACTGCTATTACGCATGTTAATCCTGCCGGTGCTGCAAACGGAGTAATCAATTTGAATGTATCCGGAGGGACACCATCATACAGTTATTTGTGGAATGGAGGTCAAACCACACAGGACAGATCGGCCTTGTCGGGTGGAATCTATGCTGTAACAGCTACAGATATTAATCTATGTTCTATTGATACCAATCTGGTTGTTAACGACACAGGAGTGTTTATTGTTTATATTGTATCGAAAAAAGATGTTGTTTGCAAAGGTGAATCAAACGGTGAAGCCACCGCAGCCGTCTTGAACGGAAAGGGTACAATCACTTATTTATGGAAAAACAGCGGCGGGATTACTGTTGATAATGATAATGTGGCCAATAATCTGGCTGCCGATGTGTATTATGTTACAGCAACTGACAGTTATGACGGGGATACGTATTCAACCTCTGTAGTAATTAATGAGGCAGCAACAGCGCTGAATATTGCAATCAATCCGAACGATATCAGTTGTTACGGAAAGGTTGACGGTTATGTCAGCGTAATGATGTCGGGTGGAGTGCTTCCATATTCTTTTCTCTGGTCTAATGGCGCAACAACAGAGGATATCAGCAATATTCCAGCAGGTAATTATATTCTTACAGTGACAGATAAAAACGGTTGTGTGGACATTGATAATGCAACAGTGGATGCACCTGCAGCCATTAATGTTAATATAACGGTTGATCAGCCCTTGCTTTGTTATGGAAATACAAATGGCATACTCACGGCTAATGCATCGGGTGGTATTGGCTCGCTGGAATATTTGTGGAATGATCCGGCTCACCAGGAGGCGGCAACAGCTACAGGATTAAGTGCAGGCAATTATTCCGTTAGTGTTTCCGACGCCAATGGATGCAAAACAATTCGTACAACAAATCTGGCACAACCGGATGATATCGTTATTCAGCCCACATCTTCCGATGTTCATTGTGCCGGCGGAAACGATGGGATTATTACGCTGAGTGTTACAGGAGGTACTCCAACTATTGATTATATCTGGAAGAAAGACGGATTGCTTTATGCAATTACAAAAAATATCAGCGGACTTACTGCTGCAACTTATACTGTTGTAGCTACAGATGTCAATAATTGCACCGAATACGATACAGTTATCATCACTGAGCCAACCGCATTGAGCATTTCAGCAAGTCTGACCACGCAGGTTCAGTGCAATGGTAATTCTGATGGAGCTGTTGCGATTACAGTGACCGGCGGGACATTACCATACTCTTATTTATGGAGTAATTCGGCAACCTCGGCAGCGATAAGCGGATTGGCGGCCGCGGGCTATGATGTTACTGTTACCGATTTTAATTCCTGTTCTTTAACCGGTAATTATACTCTTACGGAGCCATCTTCCTTAAGTTTAACTTTAACCGGCATTACTCATATCCCTTGTAAAGGACAGACAACAGGCGTAATTGATATTACTGTAGCCGGTGGTACAGCGGCATATTATTATATTTGGAGTAATGGAACAACAACCGAAGATCAAGCTCTGATGGCGGCTGGTTTGTATTCGGTAACCGTAGTGGATGGCAACAACTGCATGGTTACAGGGAGTTATGCCATAACTGAAATTACAGCTCTGAAGATTGACACCTTGCAAATCTCAGAACTCCTTTGTTATGGTGATACAACAGGAATTACGCACGTAGTTGTTTCAGGCGGAACTGCACCCTATCATTATTTATGGAGTAATGGAGATACCACCCAGATTATTACAGGTCTTGGTGCAGGGATTTACAGCATCACAGTCACAGATATGAATTTATGTTCGAATGATAGTTCATTTAATCTCAGCGAACCTTCACAAATTATAATTTCCGGTTCACTTATCAGTCATGTTTTATGCCATGGCGGAAACACCGGCGCTGCTGATATCGCAGTAAGCGGAGGAAATGCTCCGTATTCCTTTTTATGGAGCATCAGTGATACAACCGAAGATATTTCATCTTTGCCTGCGGATACTTTTATGGTAACCATTACCGATGCAGTATTATGTCGCACTACCGGCAGCATTATTATTACAGAGCCAACGGCTTTAAGTATTGATGCAGCATTGTCGCATATCAGTTTAGGCGGTGGCAGCACCGGAGCTATTAATATCACTGTAAGCGGTGGTACAGCCGGCTATTCATTTATCTGGAGCAACCTGGCTACTACCGAAGATTTAGATACCCTTGTAGCCGGTAATTATTTTGTTACTATAAGTGATGCAAATAATTGTGAACTAACGGATGCTTTTTATATTACCGATCCTGCATCAGTAATAGTTGCCGATACGATTACTCATGTATTATGCAATGGATCAATCACTGGTGCCATTGATTTGACAGTAAGCGGTGGCAGTTCACCCTATACCTTTGCATGGAGCAGTGGTGCTACGGATGAAGATATTTTGAATCTTTCAGCAGGATCTTATACAGTAACCGTTGCAGATGCTGTGCTGAAAACATTTATTGGAATATATATGGTCACTCAGCCAGATACGATCAGTGTGTTGGCGAACAGCATCCCAGTTACTTGTCCGGGTGGTAACAATGGAGCTATTGATATCACCGTTAGCGGTGGCCTGCCTGGCTATGATTTCCTGTGGTCCAACGGAATAACTAATGAAGATATTTCAGGCCTTGCAGCCGGCAATGCATCTATTACTGTAACCGACACACTTGGATGTATCCTGATTAATACGATTGTTGTTACAGAGCCCTCCGTTCTGGGTGTTGATTCATTAACGGTTGTTGATGCCTCTACAGGGACATCAACCGATGGCAGTATCAAAATCAAAGCTCAGGGCGGCACTACGCCATACCGGTATGTTCTCGTTATTGATACCAGCTATACCGGTCTGTTCGACACGCTGGCGAAAGGCAATTATACTATTCGTATCCTCGATACCAATGGTTGCACTTTTGACACTACTATTACTATTAACAGCAACATTGAAGAGCTTGCAGTACCTTCGCGGTCTGTTGTTTTGTATCCAAATCCGTCACAAGGTATGATCACGTTACATATCACCGGTCCGGTGGCTGAGCAGATACAAATTGTTATTACAAACAGTAAGGGGCAGAACGTGTATTCCAGAAAAGTGGGCATCTTGTCTGTTCATACAGAAACGATAGATTTATCAGGAAATCCGGCAGGTATATATCTGGTTGAAATAAGAGGTGTACACTTCCGTAAGCTGGAGTCAGTGATTATTGAATAATGTGGATTATCGCTGTGCGAGCAGGTATCTGATCACCACTGAGGCGCACATGCAGCCGAAAACAGGCGGCATATAAGAGATTGTGCCTACGGTAGTACGCTTGTTTGTTTCACCGGTTATTTCGCGTACCACAGTTTTTGAGACACGCTCGGGAGAAAACACTACATCGAATCCATCGTAAATTTTCATTCTGTGCAGATGCTTGCGGATATAAAATGCCAGCCGGCAGTTGTACGATTGGGAAATATCACATACCATAACTTTGGCCGGATCGAATTTACCGCCTGCACCCATTGAACTGATTAACCGGTGTCCTTTGGTTACTGAATGATAAATGAAGAACAGTTTGGGTGATAAGGTGTCAATGGCATCAATGACATAATCGTATTTTTGTTCAAGGATATCTATCATTTTCTGGTCGCGGATAAATTCGTTGATCACATAAAGCCGTATCTCCGGATTAATATCCTTCAGGCGCGCACTCATGACATCTGTTTTGGACATTTTATCGGTTGATTGCAGGGCAATGATCTGCCGGTTGCGATTGGTTTCATTCACCGTATCACCATCAATAATGGTGAGTGTTCCTATTCCGGCGCGGGCAAGTTGTTCGGCTGCATATCCGCCTACGCCACCCAGGCCGGCCACCAAAACATGCGCCTGCATCAGCCGCTTCAGTCCTTCTGTCCCTATCAGCAGTTCGGTACGGTCAAGCCAGTGTGGTATCGCAGATGTCATTCCGAAAAAAACTATTCGGTTGCTTGCTTTTCTGATAGCTGGCCAATACGCTTAACTGTTTCGTCTTTGCCGAGCAGAAAAATGATAGTGTTCAGATGAGCGCCGGTATTTGTTCCCACAAGGGCAAGCCGCAACAGGTTCATTATTTGTCCTGTATTGAGTTGGCAGGAAGAAATAAAGTTTTTAAGCTGATTATCAATTTCAGTTTCGGTGAATGGATTGATAGTTTGGATAAGTTTCTGAACAGATTCAAGAATGTCTGCACTCCCGGGATTCCAGAATTTGGCCATTATTTTTGCATCATAATCATCCGGGGCAATAAAAAAGTATTTCGATTGTTGCCAGAGATCAGAAGCGAATACAGCACGTTCTTTAATCGCATTAATAATTGTAATGATATGCTGCCTGTCAGTAGCTATACCTTTTGATTTTAATTCAGGAATAAAGATATTAGCCAGTTCATCATTGCTTTTTTGTCGGAGATATTGCTGGTTAAACCATTTTGCTTTTTCGGGGTCGAAACGCGCCCCTGCCTTGCCGATTTGTTCGATAGAGAAAAGCTGAATCAGTTGATCAAGAGAGAATATCTCCTGTTCGGTGCCGGGGTTCCATCCGAGCAATGAAAGGATATTAATGACTGCATCGGGGAAATAGCCCGTTTCGCGGTATCCTGATGATATTTCGCCTGATTGCGGATCGGTCCATTGCAGCGGGAATACCGGAAATCCCATTTTATCCCCGTCGCGCTTGCTCAGTTTTCCCTGGCCGCCGGGCTTTAAAATCAATGGCAGATGAGCGAACAAAGGCATACGGCTGCTCCATCCCAATCCTTCATACAAGAGGATGTGCAGTGGCGTTGACGACAGCCATTCTTCGCCACGTATCACATGACTTATGTTCATCAGGTAATCGTCAACCACATTGGCTAAATGATAGGTTGGCATACCGTCCGATTTGAATAATACTTTATCATCGAGCTGATTGGTATTAAACAGAACTTCGCCGCGTACCAGGTCATTGAACTTTACTTCGTGTGACTCGGGCATCTTAAACCGGATTACATAATGTTCGCCCGAACTGATGCGCCGGTTAACCTCTTGTGAAGATAGATTAAGCGCATTATCCAGTGATAACCGGGTGTGCATGTCATAGCTAAAAACTTTTTTTTCCTGCTCGTATGATTTGCGGAGTTGTTCTAATTTTTCAGGAGCATCAAAAGCATAATATGCATGACCGCTTTGCACCAGATGGAGAGCATAATCGCGGTAAATGGCTTTGCGTTCCGACTGGCGGTATGGTTTACAGGGCCCTTCAATGCCCGGACCTTCGTCATAGTTTAACCCCAGCCAGAGAAGCGAATCAATGATATATTGCTCGGCGCCGGGCACATAGCGCGTTTGGTCGGTATCTTCAATTCGCAGAATAAATGTACCGTTTTTTTTCCGGGCAAAAAGATAATTGAACAGGGCAGTTCTCACACCTCCGATATGCAAGGGGCCGGTTGGACTTGGCGCAAACCGGACACGTACAGGATTACTCATTTTTTTTCTGTAAAGATAAAAGAAAAACTAGTTTTGCACTAACGTACGCTGTGACTTGTTTATGCCGAACAGCCAAATCAGCCAGAGGGAGAAAATAATCAGTTTAACAAAGTATTTATGCAGGAAGGGCTTGATCATTTCTACACCATGATGATTTGCCATTGCAAGCAATGAGATACGTAATACATTTGAGAGGTTGATCAGTAATAGTCCAGCGATGATGAAGAAGATTTTTTTTGAGGGATTACCGGGATAGATCAGGATAAAAGCAGCGAAAACATACATTGAACGCCATCCGAAACACAATGGAGCCATATAAATAGGTGTACTGTTAATTATGCCTATGATCTCATGGGTGCGTATGGTTTCATATCCAATCGTTTTAAGTAAAATATCCGATGAGCGAATGAGAAAGCTGCGTATAAGGATGTTTGCTGCTGATGCAAATCTTGTAAATAAAGGGAAGTAGTAAACCGAGAGCGTGAACGAATAATAAAACACAACCATCAATACGGCATACACTAGAAAGCGGTTAAGAGGACTAAGCTGCTGAACGAAGCGGAAAAAACGACCGGAAATCATTTATTTTTTTTATGCCATCCCAGTTTGTATGCTATGAGTCCGCCTGCTGCTGCAATAAGCAATCCGACACCACCGTCAACGGGGCCCGGCTCGCCTGGCTGAGCCATCACAACAATGGCCGAAGCGAGAATATAAGCCGTCAGGAATAATTTTTTCATATTAAATGTTTCTTCAAAATTACGAAAATTATTCCACAATTATTCTGCGGCTGACCGATTTTGTTCCGGTGGTTACCCTTACCAGATAACATCCGGCCGGAAGCCCGAGTACCTGTGATGAATATGAGTTGGAGGCATTGAATAAGCGCATGATACGGCCAGACATATCGTAAACGGTAATATCGGCCTGCGATTCATCGGCCAGATTAATATTGAGCGTTTGGTTGTGGTTATAGATCAGTGGCAGCAGGGCGTTATTGTTTATCACTGCGCCATTTGATGTAACCAGATTCAGGCCGAAGTGAAGAATAAAGCGGTCGGGATTATCTGTCGGGCCGGCTGTGAATGAATATGAGCCGACACTTGCCAGATTCGTCATGATTGATGTTTTTGTGTCTTCCAGAATGACTGTTTCGCAAGGGTTGAATTCGAAGCGTGTTACGTCAATCGTATAGGATGATGAAGCAGTTGTTTTTACCGAAAGCGGAACATCTAAATAACCCTGAATATCGGGCAAACTGTTAATAGCATAATTATTGTTTTGGATGTCCCGGGTATAGATCTGCGGAACATCGGTAATAAACATTTTAAGTGCGTCAAAATGGTTATCGAAGGACGAGGATGCAGCATCGTTAAATCGCAGTGCTGTTTCATCGGCATATCCGGTACCGGATATTTTTAATGCCAGCACTTTTTCCTGCGAATCGGTACTTTTGAGGCCTTGCGCGGTTTCGGCAGAGAGAGTTCGTGCCGTATCGCTAAAATGCAGGGTTGCGGTGCCGGGAGTATTCATTTTAACGAAGAAAGCAGTAGATGGTTCAATAAATCGTGAACCACCGTTTATACCAATGCCATTACTATATGTCAGGTACATTTTTGTTGAACCGTCATATACATAAGTTGCATTGTTCACCGATGAGGGTAACGAAAAGGCATCCCAGTCAAGATACGAGGCATAGGGGTTGCCAACTAGATTCCATCCCTTATGATCATCGGTTTCAACACCGTCGGTATAATAAAGCTTAATATTTATGGGGCCTTTGTTAAGTTCGTTTTTGGTGATTAGAGAAACAAGAGTATCTGAACCATAACGCATATCGTAGCCCTTGGCATTAACAAAAGTATTTACAGCCCTGCTCCATGCCATTGTCCAGTTATTGGCGCCATATGGCTCGTGATAATATAAATTACGCCCGGCGTTGAAATAAGAAACAGGGGTATTGGACACAGGACATGAATAGAATGTCCAGGTATTTGCACTAAAAGGAGCGTCAATGACTGTATTTCCAAGGATATTCAGAATGCCGTTATTGATCAATGAGCTTTTACCTGAACTGTTATTGACTAAATGCATATCTCTGTTTACAGTTAGTGACCCACCGGATTCAATAAGTAAACCGGCACCGGGATTGATGGTAATGTTTTTACATTTACGCGCAGAAGTAATGACCGGATTAAATGCAGAGGCATGAATAATCACATTTGTTGAGGTATCGGGTATGGCCGGATAATTCCAATTAGCGCCATTACCCCATTCATTCGAATAGGCCCCTGTCCATTCAAGTGATGAAATATTTATACCTGTAATGGTTACATCATCAATGTTCCATCCTGAGTAGTGTTGTGCTGAATCGCTGGTTGACCGCCACCGGATATAAACTGCTGATTTGCGGTTGGCATAGCTCGAGATATTTATCGAATAATATGTCCAGCCCATATCCTGTACAGTAGTAGGATGTGAAAGCGGTTTCCATGTAACTTTGTCATTGCTGATTTCTAGGTAGGTTTTATCAATATTGCGTTGAAAATTCGCCCACCGCCAAAACGATAGGGTAACGCTTATAAACATCCGGCAGTTGATTTTTGGGGAAACAAGATATTCGTTGGAATTAGAATAATGTGAGGATACACCCTCAATGTACTGCGTAGCGCCCAGTCCCTGGCCATAGACACCGTTTCCGCTCCCATCGCTGTGGTCGGTAACCGGATCGGGATTACCAATAATGCTGTATGTCCCATTGATAAACCGGAATCCGTATCCGCCACTGGGCGAACCGCATTGCCATGAACAGCGGTTATTGGTCCCGCCGTTAATACCGGTGGCGCCTGTTGTCCACCCGGGCTTTGCTCCTGAATCAAAATTGTCACTGAAAATAATCTCCTGACCGTTTAGTTGTACTGCACAGATAATGCAAATCAGAAAGAATAAAATTTTTTGGTAAATCGTACTCATATTTTTTTGCATTTAATA
>CAZRNJ010000010.1:0-12681 GCA_964601385.1 uncultured Bacteroidales bacterium
AATGAACGATCTCGATTAATTCAAGAAGTAAATATTCAGGAAGATTCGCCAGAATCATTAAGAAGTGTATTGAGTATTAGAAGGGCTAAGCTTAATAACAAACAAGGTACTTGTCCGCATTGCAATCATACACAGTATGTCCGCTTTGGATCAGAAAAAGGGAGTCAACGCTATCGTTGTAAAGCGTGTAAGAAAACTTTCACTGAATATACTGGTACCTGGCTTGCTAAAATTCATAAAAAACACCTCGCCGATGGTTACTTGGAATTAATGAAAGATAAGAACAGCTTAGATAAAATAAAAGTTAAGTTGGGAATTAATAAAAAAACAGCGTTTGATTGGCGACATAAGATACTTTCATCTGTTGAGCAAATACGAAAAGAGAAATTTGATGGCATTACAGAAAGTGATGATACTTTTTTTCGTTTATCCGAAAAAGGCAGGAAACAAAATTCTCGATTGCCACGAAAACGAGGAAAGAGAGTAAATAAAAGAGGAATCAACAATGATCACGTTGCTGTTATTGTAACCGCAGATAGAAAAAGAACCATGGATTTGACTGTCGCCACATTAGGTCGGATTAAGAAAGCTGATATTAAAAAGGCAATTGATGAACGGATAAAACAAAACACTATATTATGTAGTGATTCTCATGTAAGTTATAAAGGATACGCAATAGACAAGGGAATTGAGCATCATACAATCCGGGCAGACTTAAAAGAATTTGTAAAAAGTAAAATTTATCATGTACAACATGTTAATAGCATTGATAGTCGTCTTAAAAAATGGATCGAAAATGATTTTAACGGCGTTTCAACAAAATATCTTCAAAAATATCTGAATTGGTTTAGAATGAAAGAAATGCTTAAGAGTTCAAAAGATTACATTACTGACTTAAAGCAAGTAATTATAGAAGATACACAGACATTGGTAAGATTTAATGAAATAGATAGGCAATATCAATTATTATTGCAAAAAACAACACAATATTAAACTATAGCTAATAAAATCTCTAATGACGGTCATTAGAGATTTTATTCCTATTGACAGATTTGGGATTATGATAAGTAGTTCGTTTATGCTGAGGGATAAATACCGGTTTCTCATTTGCGCCGAGCCAGTTAAAAAACAGGTTCTGGCCGGGCATAAGTGTGTCTTTCATCTGTTCTTCACGTATTGCCAAAGGGTCCATTTCGGGCTGTATGTACACACTAAAGGCTATACAGCCATTATCCATCACCCACCCTGTATAGTTCTTCCCCCGGGTTTGAAAGCGGGCTGTACTATCCCACTGGCCTTCGTTAGCAATATAAAAATTGGTATTGACCTCGCCTAAAAGCTTGTTGGGGTCGGGAGTACCAGGCGTTTCGCCAAATGCGGTGACTGCTGCAAAAAACAGGCCACACAAAACATTTACAACCTGCAGAGGGAAATGCAGGCCGGCGGGTAATTTATTTCTCATATCTAGGTTTTAAGGTCAAAAATTAATCTATTGCTGTTTACTAATTATTAAGTCAATATTATTTTAATTACTCTATTAACGCACTAAGGTTACATTTCCTCCGAGATTAACAGATGTCCCATCGAATGTAACGCCTGTAAGGACATACACATAAACACCCGCCGGCTGATCATCGCCATTAAATTTCCCATCCCATCCAGTGTCCTGTGATTTGGAGGTAAATAACAGCGTGCCCCATTTGTTATAAATATTGATATTCATTTCTTTAAATGGCCCGCCGATAATATACAGTACATCATTTTGATTATCGCCATTGGGCGAGAATGCAGTAGGCACAACCACACCTGAGTTAACAGATATCTTCATCGTTGCCGTATCCTCGCAACCGGCGCTGCTCCTGACTGTTTGCAGGATCACAAACTTACCGCCATTGCTATAGGTATAGCTTGGGTTCTGCTTAACCGAAGCCCCGAATTCATCGCCAAAATCATACGACCATTCAACGGCACCCTGCGATTCGTCCACTACATGAACAGGCAGACCGACACCGATATTCGTCTCCTGCAAACTGAAAGCAGCTACAGGTTTTGGCAGGGAGCTGACAGGCGCGGTGAATTCGCCTTCGCAGCCCTGGTCAGACATAGCATATAGCGTTACAGCCGTTGCTTCTCCTCCATCACTGATATAATACACCGTGTTCTGTCCAGTTAAGAATACGGCTGTATTGGTAATCCACCGGTAACCCATCACCATGCCTGAAGACACTGTTGCCGAGCCATTGAGTGTGATCCTGTCGCAAGCCGGCACAAAGGTAAGCGCAGGTACCGGAAGCGGATGGACAACCACCGGAAGTGCGATCGAATCAAAACAATTGGTATTGGTTTGCACGATTACCTGCACATTGAACGTGCCGGTAGTATCGAAGGTGAATGATGATGCACTGGTATTTCCGGCGCCATAATCCCACCAACGCTGAGCAACCGTACCGCCGGAAACGATTGAAGTATCGGTAAAGGCAGTAACCCTGTCCTCGCATGCTGTGCTATAACTGAAGCCCGGAGTTATTGTTTCGACCGTTACGTTACGTTGGCCAGTACCGGTACATCCGCCACCAATCGTAACCGTAACGCTGTATGTACCCGTTACATTCACAGTGATACTTTGTGTCATCTGTCCCCCGCTCCACAGATAAGAAACAAAGCCGGGGCCTGCATCAAGGATTACGGACTGCCCATCGCACACCGATGTGTCACCACCAAGCATTACAACAGGCGAAGGAATGAAATTAACAACGATGTCATCGGAATTTTTACAATTATTAGCATCCGTTACAGTAACAGCATAGGTGCCGGTTGCAGTAACACTTATCTGCTGTGTAACCGCTGATGTTGACCAGAGATAAGAGACAAATCCGGCACCTGCATCAATAACCTCTGTATTACCTGTACACGAATTATAGTCGGCGCCCAACGCAACCACAGGTAATGCATGGAAAGTGATATTCACAGTATCATAGATATTACATCCGCCAGCGGTCGTTGCAGTCACCGTGTAAATACCGGTAAGTGTAACATCTGTTGTTTGAGTTACATCACCGGTTGACCAGAGATATGCAGCATATCCCGGTCCGGCATTTAACGTAATGATTTGTCCACTGCATGCAGCCATTGATGGGAGGACGATCAGGTTTACAGTAGAAGATGATCCTTCTGTAATGATGTATGATCCGCCAGCTGAACAACCGCGGCTATCAGTTACGGTAACTGAATAGACAGCAGCAACAAGCGAAGAAATATCTTCAGCCACACTACTATTACTCCAGATAAAGGAATAAACAGGAGTACCACCGGTAACAGTAATATCAACAGAACCATCAGTGCCGCCAGTGCAGGACACATGCTGAATTGTTCCGGATTGTTGTAATATTGCCGGCTCACTGAGTGAATAAGAAACAATGGCAGTACAACCGGAGCCATCAGTAACCGTAGCTGTATATGTACCTGCTGCTAACGCAAAGATATCTTCGGTAACAGCGCTATTACTCCACATGAACGACAGAGCGCCAGTACCGCCGGATGCAGAGATATCTATTATTCCATCTGCTGAGCCATTGCAGGAGATTTGTGACAAACCATCGAGTGAAACAACAATAGCCGATGGCTCGGTGACCATCACGGATGCCGTATCTTTTGTGCCTACATTATCCGTTACAATAATAGTATAAGTACCGGCAATCAGACCTGCAATATTTTGTGAGGTCTGACCTGAATTCCAACTGAACGTCAATGGAGCGATGCCGCCTGTAATAGTTGTATTTACTGCGCCTGTAGCTGCTCCGTTACACAAGATGTGAGTGGCTGTTAACGTAACAGTCAGTCCGGCCGGCTCAGTAATAAGGTAGCTGCCGGATATAGTACAAAGGTTTGCGTCGGTTACGGTAACCGAATAAGTACCCTGTATTAAACCGGTATTGTTAACCGTTGTAACGCCATTGTTCCATGCATAGGTATATGGCGCCGAGCCACCGGCAGCTAAAACCACCACCGATCCGTCATTTCCACCTGGGAAGGTAACATGACTGACAGTAGCGGTGATGGACATTGCCGGCGGCTGGTTAACAATATAGTTATCTGTTGATACGCATCCATTAAAGTCAACCACTGTTACCGAGTATATGCCGGCGATAAGTGTGCCGATATCCTCAACCGATTGTCCGTTGCTCCAGTTATAAATATAGGGCGCTGATCCGCCGGCAACAGATAGATTAAGCGCGCCGGTTGCATCACCGTTGCATAATACATCGGTTGGAACAGCCGAAAGAGTCATACCGGCCGGCTGAGTGACCGTACGTGTCTCCGATAAGCTGCATCCGGCATTATCAGTAGCAGTGACGATATACACTCCGGCAGACAGAGAAGCAATATCTTCAATCGTTGCACCATTCGACCAGATAACCGTGTAAGGCAGCGTGCCACCGGATAACGTGATATCAATGGATGCATCGCTGCTTCCGTTGCAGGATACATGAGTAACAGATGAGGATGAAAGAATGAATCCGGATGCCGGTTCGGTTACGAAATAATTTCCGGATAAGCTGCAACCATTATTATCCGCAACAGTAACCGAATATGCCGAAGCAGCAAGGCCGCTGTTTACAGCAGCGCTATGGCCATTGCTCCATGCATACAGGTATGGTGTTATTCCTCCGGTTGTGCTAAGGGCAATCGTTCCTGTAGGACTACCTGCGCAACCCACATGAGTGATCAGCGCAGAAACAGCAAGTGCTGCAGGTTCGGTGACGGTACGCAAACCCGTAATCGCGCATCCGTTGGCGTCGGTAGCTGTAAGCATATAACTTACGGCGCTGAGCGAGAACACATCTTCGGTAGTTGGCCCATGACTCCACAGGAAGGTATAAGGAGCAGTGCCACCCAGCACGCGGGCATCAATACTGCCGGTTGAACTACCGGCACAGCCGACATGAACAACAATCATATCGAGTGTCAATGCAGGGGGCTCGCTTACCGAATAGGTGCCGGTGGCGGAACATAAACCGGCATCCGTAACCGTAACCGTATAGCTTCCGGCAGCAAGAGTAACAGCAGGCATAGTTGTAGCGCCATTACTCCAACTGAATGTATAGGGTGTTGAACCACCGGAAATAAATACATCAACCGATCCATCGGCGCTTCCATTACATAAAGCATTTGTAATGGTCGGATTAATAAGAGACAAACCGGAAGCCGGCTCTGTTATAACATAGCTTGAGCTGGCTGAACATCCGCTATTATCAGTGACAGTAACAGAATACAATCCGCCACTAACAGCGCTGATATCCTGAGACGTCGAACCCGATGACCATGAATAGGTATAAGCCGGTGTTCCGCCGGTGACCGATAAATCAATCGCGCCATTATTATTGCCATAACACAAAATATTGGTAACGGTTGCAGATAAAGCAACAGCAGTGGCTGGTTCAGTAATGAGATAAGAAGAAGTAGTAATACAACCCATAGCGTCAACTACCGACACACCCCATGTTCCGGCAGTGAGCAGAGAAGCTGAATTGACCGTTGAGCCCGATGACCATGAATAAACATAAGGCGTTGAGCCACCAGCAACATTGATGGTGACAGCCCCATCATTTGCGCCGTTACAGGATACATGGATTAATGATGAAATAAATAACGAAAGAGCAGACGGTTGTGTAATAAGGATAGCAGTTGTTGCAGTACAGCCGCTGTTATCTGTTACAGTTAAACCGTGATTACCGGCAGGGACAGAAACTCTGTCTTCGATGGTTCCCCCATCGGCCCAAAGATATGCATACGGTGTTGTACCGCCTGAAATAATGACATCAATGGCGCCATTGCTTTGTCCGGTACAAATTACATTTGTTACCAATGATCCGCTGATAGCCAGTCCGCTTGCCGGCTGTGTCAATACATAGGTTGATGAACCGGTACACGCTTTGCTGTCTGTCACGGTAATAGTATAAATACCGGCAGGAATAGCATTGCGGTCACCCTGCGTTGAGCCATCACTCCACAGAACTGTCCATGGCGATGTGCCTCCGCCATAAAAGATATCTATTGCCCCTGTGCTGTTTCCTGTACATTGAATATGCGTAAGAGCCGATAAACTGACCGTAACCGCCGTTGGCTCTGAAACCAAATATGGCCCTGCTGTTACAGTGCAACCCTGCATATCAGTAACCGATACACTGTATAATCCGGCAGACACACCGGTACGATCTTCGGTTGTTACAGCGCCCGTCCAGAGATATATATACGGTGATGTGCCGCCTGAGACAGTGATATTAATCACACCATCAGCACCACCATTACATGACACATGCGAGATGGATGAACTGACATTCATAACACCCGGTTGTGTCAGCAGATAATTCTTTGTAAGCACACAGCCGTTGGCATCCGTAACGGTTAAATCAAATGATCCGGCAGTCACTCCGGCAATATCCTGTGTTGTCATTCCCGGCGACCATGCATACATATACGGAGTAACACCACCACTTGGCGTAATATCAATAGCCCCGCTCGCATCACCAAAGCAGGCAATATGAACAAGCGCCGTACTGCTGATGATCAGCGATGCGCCGGGCTGCGTAAGCGTATATGATCCGGTTGCATGACATCCGGCAATATCACTGACGGTAACGTTGTAAGTCCCGGCAATAAGAGCAGCACGATCCTCGCTGGTAACCAGATCGCTCCACGAATAAGTAAAGCCGGGTGTACCGCCCAAGATCGAAAGATTAATTGCGCCGGTATTTCCACCAAAGCAATTCACATGAGATAATCCGGCATTAATAGTAATCATTGGCGGCTGAGTGAGTGTATATGTACTGCTGATTACCTGACAGCCCTTTGTATCAGTAACTGTAGCAATATAGCTGCCGGCAGCCAATGAACTGATAATAGAATTGGTATGACCGCTGTTCCATATATACGAATAAGGAGTAGTACCACCGCTAATATTCAAATCAATATAACCGCTGTTCGCGATACCACAATCGAGGTGAGAAACATTTGCCGAAGAGATTATGAGAGTAACAGCCGGCTGCGTGATTGTCCAGCTACCTGTAGTTGAGCAGCTATTCAGATCAGATACAGTAACCGTATAAGCACCTGCTGTCAGAGCGCTCCGATTCTGTGTTGTAGCTGCCGGCGTCCAAGCATAGCTATACGGTGTAATACCACCTGTTACAGAAATATTTATTGCACCTGATGCATCACCATTACAGTTCACGTGAGTAAGCACTACCGTAGATATGGTAACTCCAGCGACCGGTTGTGTAATAACCCATGTATCGGTTCCTGTACATGCTTTTGAATCGGTGATAGTAATCGTATAACTGCCTGCAGGAATATTATTACGGTCACCATTAGTGAAACCATCATTCCAGTTGTATGTATAGGGGCCGGTACCACCGGATGCCGACAGGTCAATACTTGCCGTAGATGAACCAAAGCAGCTGACATGAGTCAGTCCATCCAAAGAAACAGCAGGCAGCGATGCCGGTTCAGTAACAGCATACGTACCACCGGTAGCACAACCTTTCATATCCGTTACTGTAACTGTATACGTTGCAGCTGCAACATTGATCAGATCCTGAGTTGTGAATGAATTTGACCACAGATATGTGTAGCCGGTTGTTCCGCCTGTAACAGTTATATTCACTGATGCGCTTGCTGATCCTGTGCATGACACATGAGTAACAGCGACGGCAGAGATCGTCAGCGCCAATGGTTGAGTTACAGTATAAACACCACCGGTTGCAGTACATCCGTTATTATCAGTAACAGTAACAGAGAATAAACCGGCAGAGATTATTAGCGGATTATTCGTACCACCGCCTGTCCAGTTATATGTATAAGGCGTTAAACCACCGGTAACGGCCAACGATATTGTTCCCATATACCCATTGCATGGCGCATGGGTTATTGATGCAGTATTAATTATTAGTCCGCTTGCCGGCTGTGTCAATACATAGGTTGATGATCCGGTACACGCTTTACTGTCCGTCACAGTAATGGTGTAAGAACCGGCAGGAATAGCATTGCGATCACCCAGCGTTGAGCCATCACTCCACAAAACTGACCAGGGCGACGTGCCTCCGCCATAAAAGATATCTATTGCACCTGTGCTGTTTCCTGTACATTGAATATGCGTAAGCGCCGATAAACTGACCATAACCACCGTTGGCTCTGATACCAGATATGGACCGGCAGCTACAGTGCAGCCCTGCATATCGGTAACCGAAACACTATATAATCCGGCAGGTACACCGGTACGATCCTCGGTTGTTACAGCGCCCGTCCAGAGATACATATACGGTGATGTGCCGCCCGAAACATTAATATTAATCACACCATCAGCGCCACCATTACATGATACATGCGTGATAGATGAACCGACATTCATAATAGCCGGTTGTGTCAGCAGATAATTCTTTGTAAGCACACAGCCGTTGGCATCCGTAACGGTTAAATCAAATGATCCGGCAGTCACTCCGGCAATATCCTGTGTTGTCATTCCCGGCGACCATGCATACATATACGGAGTAACACCACCACTTGGCGTAATATCAATAGCCCCGCTCGCATCACCAAAGCAGGCAATATGAACAAGCGCCGTACTGCTGATGATCAGCGATGCGCCGGGCTGCGTAAGCGTATATGATCCGGTTGCATGACATCCGGCAATATCACTGACGGTAACGTTGTAAGTCCCGGCAATAAGAGCAGCACGATCCTCGCTGGTAACCAGATCGCTCCACGAATAAGTAAAGCCGGGTGTACCGCCCAAGATCGAAAGATTGATTGCGCCATTATTTCCGCCAAAGCAATTCACATGAGATAAGCCGGCATTAATAGTAATCATTGGCGGCTGTGTGAGTGTATAGGTACTGCTGATTACCTGGCAGCCCTTTGTATCGGTAACTGTAGCAATATAGCTGCCGGCAGCTAATGAACTGATATTTGAATTGGTATGACCGCTGTTCCACATATACGAATAGGGAGTAGTACCTCCGCTAATATTCAAACCAATATAACCGCTGTTCGGGATACCACAATCGAGGTGAGAAACATTTGCCGAAGAGATTATGAGGGCAGCAGCCGGCTGGGTGACGGAATAACTACTGCTCGTCTGACATGCATGATTATCGGTAACAGTTACCGAATAAATACCTGCAACCAAAACAGAAATATCCTGCAAAGTCGCACTATTCGACCAGTTATACGCATACGGTGTTGAACCGCCAGAAACCATAATATCAACAGCCCCGGTAGATGTGCCGTGACAATTGACATGGGTAACAGATGCGGCGTTGATTGCAACAGATGTTGCTGGCTGAGTGAGCAAACCACTGGAACTAAATGTACAACTCAAAGCATCAGTAATAGTAACTGAATAAAATGAGGCCGGAAGATTAATCCTGTCCTCAGTAGTTATTCCATCATTCCATAAATATGAATAAGATGGCGTACCGCCGGAAACACTTATTTCGATACGTCCATCAGAACCGCCATTACAGCTTATATGTGAAATATTGAGAGAACTGATACTTAATCCGGAAGCGGGTTGGGTAACAGTAAAATTACCGGTACGCACACATGAATGAGCATCTGTAATGGTAACTGAATAACCGGCAGCAGGAATAGCTGAAAGATCCTGAATTGTATTCCCTGTATTCCATAAATAAGTATAACCTGTTGTTCCACCAAATACAGAAATATCAATAGCGCCCGTATTACCACCTGCACAACCGACATGTGTAACCGAGTAACTGCTTATGATAAGCATAGATGCGGGTTGTGTAATGGCATAACTACCGGAAACACTGCATCCCAGAGCATCAGTTGCAGTGATGGTATAGATTCCGGCCGGTATAGCTAACCGATCATCCATGGTTATACCGTCATTCCAAAGATAATTATACGGAGTGATTCCACCATTAATTTCAATATCCAATACACCGGTTGAATTATTCCGGCAATCAACATGAATAATTGAAAAACTACTAATAGTTAGTGACGTTGCGGGTTCGGTTAAGGTATATCCATTTGAAACCGTACAGCCATTGATATCTGTAACCGTTACCGAATAAGTTAATGCAGCTAACCCTGACAAATCCTCAGAAGTCAAGGCGCCTGTCCATAAGTAAGAGTAAGCCGGGGTGCCACCACTTACAGTAATATCAATAGCACCATTGCCACCTCCAAAACAATTAATATGGGTTAATGAACTGCTGGTGATCATTAAACTTGAGCCGGGTTGAGTAATAATATAAGTACCTGCTGCCAAACAGTTATTAAGATCAGTTACTGTAACAGAATAGGTTGAAGCCGTCAATGCTGAACGATCCTGATTAGTATTCATATCACTCCATAAATACACATAAGGTGTAATGCCACCGCTAACCGTAATATCCACAGCTCCCGTCATCATACCGGCACATAATACATGAGTGACAGATGAGGCAGCTATTGTAAATGCTGCAGCCGGTTGTGTGATAGTATAGTTATTTACGATTGAACAACCATTATTATCTGTAACCGTTAAAATATACATGCCGGCTGGTATGCCCGATAAATCTTCTGTGCTTGATGAATTAGACCATAAGAAAATATAAGGCGAAGTACCACCACCAACAGCAATATCAATCGCACCGGATGTACTGCCCGAACAGGCAATATGCGTCAGATTCACAGCAGACACACTTAATCCCGCCGGTTGTATAATCAAATAACTACGTGAAGTAGAACAACTATTAGCATCGGTAACCGTTAATGAATAAGATCCGGCATTTAATGCAACGAGATCCTCTGTTGTAGCGCTTGTATTCCAGATATAAGAATAAGGAGTAGCCCCGCCGCCAAGCGTATTTAAAATACTACCGTTATTCCCGCCAAAGCAACTAACATAATTAATTACACTAGTCAAACTAAAGATAGATGAATGTTTGATAATTAATTTTGGGCGTAACGATACAACTGAATTATGACGGGTATTAAAGGTGATAGAATACCCCATTGCCCCATTGCCAACCATCAGAGAGTCGGGTGAATTAACAGGAAATCCGGTCATATTTGGCATCATAGTCATATCATCCGGATCTTTCAACATCAGCGTACTGAATGTGTTCCCAACAGAATGATCCCTTCTGATGATAGAAGACAAATCAGGAGAAGTTGACCAACCAGTAGTTAACCCAAAGCCAAAGGGCTGTATGATGGTATCTGTTTTTATAGCATTCCAAACAACTTTAACTGTGTCTGATTCAGTCCATGCCTGATTATTTACATTCAGATATTTCACATCGCCGTCCCATGTACCTGTTTTATCGGTAACATAAACTTTAAGAAAAACAGAGTCAATTGAATGACCGGCGGGGATTGAGCCAATATTATATTTTATAAATGAATTTAAGCCGGTACCACCACCAAATGATACAACAAACATATCTTCAACAGGCGTTAAGGTATCAACATAAACAATACCTGCAGGTGCAGTAATAACGTATGAACCATTAACAGAGCAAAACTTACTATCTGTCACTGTTACATCATAAATACCGGCCGGTTTGTCGAAGACGTCCTGTGTTGAAACACCATTAGACCATAAATACGAATAACTAGGAGTACCTCCTGAAACAGAGATGTCAATATCTCCACCTGATGCGCCGACACACATCAGATGACTGATTGCTACACTATTTATCGTCAGTGCGGCCGGTTGAGTAATTGAATAATTACCTGAAATGCTACAACCATTATTATCCGTAATGGTAACAATATAGGTGGCTGCGCCTACCCCACTTATATCCTGAACAGATGCACCATTGCTCCAGTTATAATTATATGGCGATATACCACCTGATACAGCCAGATTTATGGCTCCATTTATTAATCCAAAGCAAGGCACATGACTTATGGATGCAGTATTAATTAATAGCCCGCTGGCTGGTTGTGTAATGGCCCATGAACCACTCGTGGTACAGAAATTAGCATCCGTAACTGTTACAAGATAAAAGCCCGAAATAACAGCTATACGATCCTGCAATGTTGAGCCATCGTTCCACAGATAACTATAGCTCGTGGTACCACCTATTACGCTGATATCTATTTCACCTGTGCTGTTGCCAAAGCATCCTACATGAGTGATATTGTTCAAACTTAAGATTAATGATCCGGCCGGTTGTGTAATCGTGTAAATACCAACAGTGCTGCAGCCATTCATATCCGTCACTGTCACTGCATAATTATTTGCCATAATACCCGAACGGTCTTCCGTGGCAATAAAATCATTCCACATAAACGAATAAGGAGTGACACCACCGCTGATGGTTAAATCAATAGCCCCGGTCATCATGCCTGCGCATTTGACATTGGTGACGGCAGCGCTGCTGATGGTCAGAATCGCGGGCTCAGTTACAAAATATGCGCCGCCTATAGTTTTACAGTTATTGGCATCGGTCACAGTTACAGAGAAACTACCGGCTGAGATAACCAGCGGATTATCCGTGCCACCGCCTGTCCAGTTATAGGTATAAGGCGTTAAGCCGCCGGTAACAGCCAGCGATATTGTTCCCATATATCCATTGCATGGCGCATGAGTTATTGATGCAGTATTAATTAATAGTCCGCTGGCCGGCTGGGTGATGGTCCACGAACTGCCCGTGGTGCAGAAGTTAG
>CAZRNJ010000010.1:12781-24756 GCA_964601385.1 uncultured Bacteroidales bacterium
CGCCCCACAGATATGTGTAACCGGTTGTACCGCCCATTACGCTGATATCTATTGCGCCGGTGCTGTTGCCATAGCATCCTACATTGGTTATCAGTGCTCCGCTGATGGTCAGCATCATGGCCGGCTGTGTTACCGTGTAGTTGCCGGTGGTGATACAGCCCAGTGCATCATTCACTGTTACAAAATATGTTCCTGCAAATACCGTGAACAAATCCTCTGATGTACTGCCACTACTCCAGTTATACCCGTATGGCGTAGTGCCGCCCGATACCGTGATGTTCACCGCGCCTGTGGCTCCGCCTGTACACCCTACATGCGTTACTGTTGCTGCGCTGATCACCACAGGTGATATTGGCTGCGTTATTGTCCAGTTGCCGTTTACATTACATCCATTATTGTCTGTTACTGTTGTGCTGTAACTGCCGGCTGATAATCCGAAGATATCCTCACTTGTAGATGCATTGCTCCATGCAAAAGTGTATGGCGACATACCGCCTGCAATTGTCATGTTGATACTTCCATTATTGCCGCCAAAGCAACTGACATGGAACAAGGATGCGCCTGCAATCGAAAGTCCGCTGGCCGGCTGGGTGATGGTCCACGAACTGCCCGTGGTGCAGAAGTTAGCATCTGTCACCGTTACAGGGAAGAAGCCCGAAGGTATATTTATTCTATCCTGTGTTGTAGTCCCATCGCCCCACAGATATGTGTAACCGGTTGTACCGCCCATTACGCTGATATCTATTGCTCCATCTGACATACCAAAGCAACTGACATGACTCAATGATGTGCCGTTTAGGGATAATGCGCCGGCCGGCTGAGTTACAATAAATGGACCACCCAAAGCAGTACATCCTTTATTATCAGTTACGGTAACATCATAGAACCCACTGATTACATTCATTCTATCCTGGGTAATAACTAAATCATTCCATAAATAACTATATGGCATTGTGCCACCTGACGGAGTAATATCAATAGAGGCAGATGGATTTCCGAAACACCTGACATGGGTAATCACACCCGTTACAATCAATGATGTAGCCGGTTGCGTAATAGTTGATGATTTAACAAACTGACATCCGCCATTATCCGTAACAGTTATAAAGAATGTTGCAGATACAATACCCATTCTGTCTTCTGTTGTTGCGCCATCGTTCCACCAGAAGGAGTAAGGAGTTAATCCGCCTGATACCGTGTGATTTATCTGTCCGTCCGAGCCGCCAAAACAACTGACATGAGAAATTAAAGTAGCAGATATTGTAACACTACCTGCAGGTTGTGTCAAAGTCCAATTGCCATTTATTAAACAATTTTGAGCATCGGTGACAGTCAAAGAATATGATCCGGCCGGCAAGGTTGTTCTGTTATTACTTGTTGCACCATCATTCCAATAAAACAAATATCCTGTTGTTCCGCCCGAAACAACCACATCAATAGCACCCGTGCTGGCTCCAAAGCAATTAATATGTGTCAGCATGGCATTACTAATAGTTAATATTTCAGCAGGTTCGGTAAGTAAATAATTATTTGTTACTACACATCCTCTGGTATCCGTAACTGTAACAAAATAAGTGCCGGCAGGAACCATATTTAGGTCTTGTGAAGTTTGACCACTGCTCCATGAATAATTATAAGGAGTCGTTCCGTTAATAACAGTCAAATCAATATTGCCGCTGCTGGTACCAGTACACTGAATGTTTGTAACAATAGAAGAAAATGTTAATGCTGCCGGCTGAGTTAGAATAAAGGTGTTAGAAATTGTATAGCAATTATTATCTGAAACAGTAATAGTATATGTACCGGCAGGAAGACCCGTTATATCTTCAGTAGTTTGTCCGGATGACCAAGAAAAAATATAAGGAGTTGCGCCTCCCGAAATGGTTAGTAAAATTGAACCATTAGTACCACCAAAACAGTTAATATCTGAAGTGACAGAATCAACAACCAGTGTGCGATACTTTGAGGGGTTGCCAATATCACCTCCGGAAGATGTCCAGGAATTCTGAAAATCAGCAACAGCCGATAACACCCAATCAGAATCTATCAGTTGATCAGCAAGATCATACACTTTTGCCCATCCACTAATATTTTGAGTACGAATAGTACCTAAATAGGTTTGATCATCATAGGTCAAACGGTCTGCCAATGCATTTAAATTATCATACAGGTTAATTTCATCGGCACGGCCAAGATTTACTAAATTTCCTCCTATTACTTTAACCGAACCGGCTAGTCCCCATGCCGTACGGAATGTATTTGCTGCTGCCTCACATAAGATAACAGATTCGTCAGGCAGCACAATTCCAAATGCACTTAAGCTGACTTCACCTGGAATTCTGCCTGCATCAGAGAAACTCCATCCTGTAAAGTCAACAGCAACATCACCGATATTTGTAAACTCAATAAACTCCAAATCGGTTCCATCGTACATATATTCTGTAATCTGAATTTTAGGAGCATTGTTCAGGAGCACATTAAACTCTCTGGAAGCCACACACATGTTGATATCTGTAACGGTAAGAGAATACGTGCCGGCAGGTATTCCGGTACGATCACCAGTGGTTATCCCATCGTTCCATAAATAAGTAACCGGTAAGGTTCCACCGGCTACCCAGGTATCTAAACTACCGTTAGATCCACCAGTGCATGAAACATGAGTTATACCATTTATTTCAATACTAAGGGCTGAGGGTGCTGTAACCGTATAAGGACCGGCAGTTAACGAACAGCCCTTGGCATCAGTTAGAGTAATATTATATGTACCAGCCATTGAATTTAACCTGTCTTCAGTTGTCATTCCGCCTGTCCAATTGTATGAATAAGGCGGAGTACCGCCGCCAGGTGTAATATTAATGTTCCCATCGGCCGAATAACTACATTTGGCATGGGTTATACCCGATAAATTTACAAAAGGATAAGAAGCAGGCGAGGTAACAGAGTAGGTACTGATATTACGGCAAGCCAAAGCATCTGTAATAGTAACAAAATAATTATTCCATGTCAGGTTCACCCTGTCCTGCGTGGTAACGCCTCCTGTCCATAAATAAGTGTAAGCAGGCTGTCCGCCGGTTACAGTAATATCAATAGCTCCGTTAGCATCACCATTGCATTTGATATGTGTAATCGAGTACGAACTAACAACAATAGGAGCAGGTTGCGTAACAATAAATGAGTTTACTGAAGAACATCCCTTAGTGTCAGTCACCGTAAGAAAATAATTTCCGGCAAAAAGATAGGAACGGGAGCTTGTTGTTGCTCCGCCATCCCACAAATAAAAATAAGGAGTTGTACCTCCGGAGACGGTTGTCTGAATAATTCCTGTTGACTCACCACCGCATTTTACATGAGTGATAGCTGCAGAAACCATCACAGGGGTTGCCGGCTGAGTAACGGTATAAGAAGCGATACGGCTGCATTGATTATTATCGGTTGCAGTGATCCAGTACGTTATGGCCTGTGCATTGATCAGATCCTGGGTGGTTTTATTGTTGCTCCAGATATAACTATAAGGTGTTCCCCCGCCCGAAGGAGTAATATCAATTACACCGGTTGAATCACCGTAGCATTTTACATTTGATAATACTGTACCGGTAATGGTGAATGATGTTGCCGGTTCAGTAATTAAATAACTACCTGTTTGCGTACATGAGCCGGCATCTGTAACCGTCAGGTTAAAAGTACCCGGCGATTTATTGATAAGGTCTTCAGTGGTCTCACCTGTGTTCCATGAATAGTAATATGGTATTGTGCCGCCCGACATACTAACCTGTACCCCTCCATTGGCGCCTCCCATACAACTGATATGAATAGTGGTTGCATTAAGTGTTAAACTGTTTGCCACAGATGAAACAACAAATACACCATTGGTACTGCATGATTTGGCATCTGTTACTGTAATTGAATAGCTTCCTGCAACCAGGGCTGATATCTCACGTGTTGTCTGGCCGGAACTCCAGAGATAATTAAATTTTGCATTGTCACAGACATGAGTTCCCGGAGTCATAATAAGATAACCGCCGGAGGATCGTGTCCATTCAGACGGGATAAAATTCGCGATGGGTCTTGTTACAGGAACATTGCGCTGCTGTTTGCCATCTTTATATTCCCAGGGCTGAGCTGTGCCATCCCGGTTCATTTCACCTAAAATATCAATCAGTTGTCCGGTATTATGATCTCCGCCTCTGAACAGGAAATACGGGTCATTACCATCACCGATCACACAAGTGCTGATCATATTATAAGGTTTTGAATACACGCTGTTATAGGATGCTGCATCGTATGCAATAACAAAGGCCGAATACGGCGGGACAACCCCTGTCAGTTTAAAATCACACCAGGTAACACCATTATTCTGACTGGATAAAAACCAATCTTCATTATCAAAATCAATGGTTTCTGCTGAAGAATTATATAATTCAACAAAACGTGCATTTGAAGGAGATAAAGGATCGGCCACTTCAGAAATAATAAGGCCGGTAGGATTTAACGGATTACCACCGGTAACCAGTGCATCAATAGCACCACTGTTTACAGCGCCGCACGAGATGTGGGTAATTGCAGGCGTAATCGTTAAAGGCGAGGGCTGATACACATTAAAGTAACCTATGCCTTTATGCAATTGAGCATCCAGTACGGTCACTTCATAGGGGCCGGCAGTGAGTCCGCCAATATCCTGGGTTGTAGCGCCTGTACTCCAAAGATAAGTATAAGGCGGATAACCATCCATTACACTCAAATCAATACTTCCGTTTGACCCGCCATTGCAACTGACCGGTAATGAAGAGGCCTGCAGGTCGAGCGTAACAGGAATATCAAATGAAACCAGGATGGGGTCATCACCTGATGAACGGAACTGGTCATTTTTGTATAAAGTATTTATACGCGAGCCCTTATAATTTGTATCATAATTCAGATAACTCACCTCCGGCGAATTAATATTCCAGATAGTAAAAGCAGTAGTATTCCGCTTCATACTGTCAGAAACTATGATATGATCAATGGCTCCTATCTTGTTCACCATATTTGCAGTTGAAGCATTATAATCAAGAAACTCGTCAGTGAGATTAATGTAATTGCTGTCTTTAAAAATCTGCAATGGGTCTTCAAGAAGGTAAGCATGCAAATTCCCCATTATCACCCGGTAGGAAGAGTTGATACCGGTAGGATTACTATTTAACCATGAAATAATATTTTGTGCAGCCAGCTTACGATCTCCATTATAACAACCTTGCTGGTCTTTACTGTTTGCATTCACGCCAATAGCTCCGCCATCGCACTGTTTGGTTCTGAAATTAGCTACGCAAATCAATATATTTTTACCCGACCGGTTGTGTCTGAATACCTGTGCCACCGGGGGCTTTGTACTGGTGTTAAAAGGAAGAATGGCATCCTGTTTTGCAAAAGTACCTACAGGGGCAACCGAATCCTTTTTGTAGATAATGCAATTGCGTGTAGTAAAGGCACCAATGATGCCTGTATTTATATATGAGTAAGCAGTACTTCCAATAGAATCATTAAGCGCATTAACCAGATTTTTAATTGCAGCCGAATCATTATTTTCAACATTGTTTAATCCAACAATATCTGCATCGAGCATTTTAAGGGCGCGTGCCAGCTTATGGGTTTGCCTTGTCAGTTCCAGAGCACTCTCAGCGCCTCCTGAACCAAAGGTTGTGTAATAATTCAGCAGATCGAAAGTAGCAATCTTCAGATTACCCGGACCTGAAACAGGCGCTCCGGGTTGTGGGCTTACTGTTTCGAAGAGTATTTCGGTGGTAGTGGGATGTACACGATACTGTTCGGTGTTTGTATCGCCCGACCAGAATTGTGTACATACGCCATAAAAATTGTTCAACGTCATACCGCATCGCAACGAATTGGATGCAGTAAGTCCGGGATACGGATATACTGTTGGATTGGGATACTTGAGAGCGCTGCTGTCGTCGAGTAAAATGTAATTTGCATCATTCAACTGTGCTAACTCATTTGCCAAAGGGCCAGGCCTGTACCGGTTGGTAGGCCAGATAAGCGGGCCACCGGTTGAGAGAGCTGCTTCTCCATACTTTCCAAGGTTATCAAGCCCCGTAACAAATAGTTTTTGCGGGAACGAGACCAGCATCCCTTCCCAGAATTCCCATTGGCCGGCCGAATCAACAGGCATATTGATCTCCGTAACGGGTGGCAATGCATTATTCCCTGAAAGAACATTCAATATAGACAATGCCTGCAACTGGGTTTGCTTATTAACCTCGGCCACTGTGCCCCGAATATTAACAAAATCGCCGGTTTTAACTGCAAAGCCAAAATTATTATCAAGCACAAATAATCCTTCTGATGTATTTATGTTATTATCGTAATTGCCGGGTACATCCTGAACAAAAAATCCTTTTAATGGTTCGTCCTGGAAATCGGCAGTGACAATACCTCTGATGGTGACTATTGTATCTTTTTTCGGAGAAACGACTCCGGTTCCCTGAATGTCATGTATAATCCGGAAATAAGGATGACCGGTATTCTGCTTCCGGATGGTAGGCCAGGTGGCCACATATGTGTATGTATTTCTCATTCCTCCAAATCCATTAGGTACCCGCTGGGCTGAATGGCCAGTACTGTTCCCATTGGCTGTCTCCACTATCTGCGGTTGTCCGGGATGCAATAGTTTTAGCAATGTAGGATTAGCCGTAGCCCCCCAGACATAAGCATCAATAAGGTTCACCGTATCCACCGCCTTCCCGTTCGGATAGTTGGACTTCTTCCCATAGTATAGCGCCACCGCTCCGCTGGCATTTGTAAGGATATTATTAGGGAAGGTGGTATCGCGCGATGCAGCAGGAATATTCGTATTTCCTAAAACAAAGTAACCGGCAGCATTGGTTTTGAAGTTCTTGGGATCTGAAGCATAGCTCACCTGATTGGTGGCTCCGCTGTAAAAAACGATTACTATACCGCTTAACGATGTGTTTCCTATACCGCCATCAAACAGTTCAACAAACTCAAGCAGGTCAGTTCCCCCCGGTGTATCATAATCCACTTCATTAATCATCACATCAGCCACATTTTGTTTCAAAGGCGTAGGACGCGCCGGCTTATAGGTAGCCGTATTTCTTGCACCTCCTTCGCCATTGGGCAAACGGGATAATGTCTGATAAGGCGATTGTGCCAGTTCATTTTCATTTACCTGATTCTCTCCGGGATTAAGCAATTGTTTCAGTTGCGGATCAACCGGCTGTCCGGTACTGTATACAAGCGCATCAACAAGGTTAGTTAAACGTACGGGTGTCCCATTCGGAAAATTAATGGCATCATCATAATATAATGCAGCGGCATCAGCACCATCACTAATTGTATTGTAGCCAATAATTAATCCTGCACCGGTAACTTTGTTGGTTCCAATAACAAAATAGCCATTGGCATCGGTAATCATTCCATCCAGGTCTATGGCGAAATACGACTGATCGGTAATACCGGAATAAAGCACAAGAGTCATCCCGTCAAGCGGGGTAAATCCGTTACCTCCATCATAAAACTCAATAAATTCGAGTGAGTCAATAGTACCATTATCACAATTCAGTTCATTTATTATCAGATAGCGGTTGAGCGCATTAGGAGTAGGAAACGCGGGCTTGAAGGCAGTAGTATTGCGCGCCCCGCCCCCTGCATTTGGAATACGCTGCAACGAATTGGCATCGGTGCCGCCATTATCTGTTTCACTAATTTGCGGCTGACGTTCATTCAACAACACACTTTTTAACTCATAATCATCCGGCTCTTTAATATCGTATACAACGGCATCGAGCAAATTCACACTGGTCAGTGGCGTACCATTGGGAAAAGAGGAAGCATTATCGTAATACAATGCCACAGCATCGGCGCCATCCTGCAGGGTACCGTCAGGAAGTACCATGTTCACTCCCGGAACCGCTGCGCTGCCTAATGTAAAATAGCCGGCCGCATTCGTTGTTTTTCCATCCAGGTCAACAGCCAGATAACTATTATCTGTTTCACCATCAAAGAAAACCAATACATAACCATTCAGTGAACCATTACCTACTCCGCCATTAAATAATTCAACAAATTCTTTATTATCGGCAATGGGATTTTTATAATCTACTTCGTTAATCAGCAGATTACACTCATACGCACCCATGTCAACCCTGCCGTTAACATAGCGCAACCTGCCTGCAATGTCTTTTCGAGGCAACAACATTGCGGTAGTATCCATATTGGCTGAATTATAACAGGGAGAACTGAAAGGAAAAGAATAATCTGTTTGATAGGCCTCCGGATTTGCATAACCAATATAATCACAATCACGGATAAATTTCGGATCAACATTAATATTTCCGGTACCGGCAAACCCGCCTTCAATATTGGAATAAGAAACCGTAAAATATGTGGGATTCGAGATATTATAATAATTATCCCATAAAACGCAGTTCTTTACATAAATAGACCAAGCGGCTGATCCACCGGTATTATTGAACAGGCCATCGCCCATAGTAGCTGCATAATTATTCACAATAGTTGAATTGTACACCCGGTGGTTTCCGGCTATACGGTAAGCAATTCCACCACCGTCACCGCCGGTCTGGTTGTTTGCAATCAGGCAGCCGTGAACCAATGAACTATCGCACAGGTCAAAATACAATGCGCCACCATCACCGGTATAGGCCCAATTATTTATAAAAGATGAATTGAATATACGTACCCTTGTATCTGCTGCACGAATGGCGCCTCCTTCATCATACGCAATATTATCATAAAACTTGCAATCGCGCACAAACAATGTCCCATTGTGATCCTGATAAACATTGATTGCACCGCCGATAGAAGATGAAGATTCGTTCCACTGAAAACGCGACCCATAAATATACGCCGTAGCTGCTGAATCGTTATGCAGGCAGCCCCCTCCTCCGTCTGCTTTATTATATTCAAAAAAACTGTTCCGGATGATTACCGTACTGTATTTTGCATAGATAGCCCCACCCCATCCATAACTGATACATTTAAAAAAATAACAATTATCAAAAACGACAGTGCGGGCACGGTCAAGATATACTGCTCCTCCATTATTAAATATATCATCGGTCCCTGCACCATTGGTGGTTTTGCCATATCTGAAGTGAGTATAAATAAATTTCGAGGTATCATTTGATGCATTTATACGATCAAAAATAATATGTTTAAATCCGCTGGAAGTATGGGTATAAGTATTCAACCCTGCTGTATCCCTGGCCGTAATTTCAATGGGCTGAATAGCATTACCGAGCGCCAGCAGCCGGCCTTTTACAGTGAGGATATGCATCCCCTGAAAAATCACATGCACACCCGGCCATATCACCAATGTAGCGCCGTCGAGAACAGTTGTAGCGCCAACAATTTTGACTGTATCAACCGACCAGGTGGTATTGGTTGCAATATTGCCGCTTACTGTGATGGATGTTGAGTATGCCGGTACCGATAAAATTATCGTTAAACACAGCATCAAGAGGGTTAATTTTTTTCTCATAACACAATTGATTTTATAATATGTTATGTTTTACGTGATTATAAAAAAAAGGTTGCATCCTAAACCAACAATCTTTAGCACTATTTTCTCATACGATGCAACATTCATTATACAACAAACTAAAATACATAAAATCAAGCATTTACATATAGTTACATGTGCTTACATTTCGGCTTTCTTTTCAACAGAAACAAATTAGACATCAAATGTTCAAAATGAGCAACATTGAAATCGTATTACAAATAAACCGTAAAAATACAAATAAGTCCATTAGTAATCAACTATTTATACCATCTATTTTAAAGCATACCTATAAGTAGGTATTACTTTGGTGTTCCATCCAAGAAATACAGGATTTAAACACCCGGATTTGAATAGTTCGGAAGAAGAAAATTAAATTGGCGAATACCGGTTCTACACCTGTAATAATTTACTGTAAAAGCACTAATCATTTGTTGCACAATGGCACACCCGTTAAATCAAATATCTGAGGTTCTCGAAGCCCCCGCGGATAAAAATTAAAACTCTTTACCTGCAATATCAAAAGAAAAAAGCCGACAGAAATCAATCTGCCGGCTTGAACCATGAGATAATATTTAGCTGTTTCAGATTTGCGGACCCGAAGGAATCAGTTGCCTGCCTGCATCAGTATCAGCAAACTGCTGGAAATATTTAATATACCGACCGGCCAGATCTCTGGCTTTCCGTTCCCACTCTGCTTTATCGGTGTAGGTATCGCGCGGGTCGAGAATTCCATCCGATACATTATTCAGTTTAACCGGAACTGTAAGATTTAAAATGGGAATCTGTTTGGTCTGAGCTTTCTCAATCGTTCCATCAAGAATTGCATCTATTATCGCGCGTGTGTCTTTGATAGAAATGCGTTTCCCCGTGCCGTTCCATCCGGTGTTAACCAGATAGGCCTTCGCTCCATATTTATCCATCTTCTTCACTAATTCCCGTGCATAAATCGTAGGATGTACTGTAAGAAATGCCTCGCCAAATGCAGGAGAAAACGAAGGTACCGGTTCAGTAATACCACGTTCTGTACCCGCCAGTTTAGATGTATAGCCACAGAGAAAATGATACTGCGCCTGATTCCGGTCAAGAATAGATACCGGGGGCAAAACGCCAAATGCATCAGCCGACAAATAAATTACCTTACTGGCATGACCTGCTTTTGAGGGTAGAACAATTTTATTAATAAAATAAATCGGATATGACACACGTGTATTTTCAGTTACCGATGAATCGGAATAATCCACTGAACCATCAGGCCTTACGGTAACATTCTCGAGCAGTGAATCGCGACGGATCGCCCGCCAGATATCGGGTTCATTCTCTTCACTCAGATTGATGGTTTTGGCATAACACCCCCCCTCGTAATTAAACACGCCGTTATCATCCCATCCATGCTCATCATCACCGATAAGATAACGCTTCGGATCAGCAGATAAGGTTGTTTTACCTGTGCCAGATAATCCAAAAAATATCGCCACATCACCATCTTCTCCAACGTTTGCAGAGCAATGCATTGATGCGATTCCACGTAATGGCAGATAATAATTCATTATGGAAAAAATCCCCTTCTTCATTTCACCACCATACCAGGTGCCACCGACGACTGCCAGTTTTTCAGTTAAATTAAACAGCACAAATACATCAGAATTCAGTCCATGCTCCTTCCAGTTCGGGTTAGTTACTTTAGACCCATTAATCATCACAAAATCCGGTTCGCCAAAATTGGCTAGTTCATGCTGCGAAGGCCTTATAAACATATTTGTCACAAAGTGTGCCTGCCATGCTACCTCCATAATAAATCGAACCTTCAGGCGGGTATCAGCATTAGTGCCGCAATATGCATCAACAACGTATAGCCGTTTTGCTTTTCCCATGTGTTCAACCACACGTTGTTTTAATTCACTCCATACCTTTTGTGACACCGGACGGTTGATCACTCCATCCCACCACATATTTTTATCGGTCTCAGCATCCTTAACAAAATATTTATCTTTGGGCGAACGACCGGTGAAGATCCCTGTCCTCACGGCCACTGCGCCCGTATTGGTTAAAACTCCTTTTTCAAAGCCCTCATTTTTTGGATCCATCTCAGCATCGTACAGTTGCTGATAGGTGGGATTGTAAACCACTTCCCGATCCCCGGTTATCCCATAGCGGGATAAATCAATTTGAGTTCGTACTGCCATCTTTCTTACTTTTAAATGTTAAATCAATAATTTTTAAAATTCGCCGGCTGTAATTTAACTTTTTTTATTAAAACACATACTTTTTGTTAAAAAAAATGGGGTTTTTTATTACAATAAATCAATTAAAACATCTATTCTATTTAAAAACATTAAATAAGTCATTCAAAATCAAGGTTGAATCGGAAATAACAGTATCGCAAGGAGCTGGAGCAGAGCACGTTAAATAATCTCTGGCTATTCCCGTTAAAGTGATAAAT